>JSZA02000472.1 GCA_000785145.2 Candidatus Thiomargarita nelsonii | reverse complement strand
CAAAACCCGTTGAGAGTTTGTCTATGGGTACAGCGCCTAAATACAATTTTCCTTCATCAAATTTTGGGTTGATTTGATTTTAATAATTTCAGGGATGAGCTCAAAAAAAACAAGTCCAAGATAAATCAAAATACTGGCAACCTGAGACTTTGTCTATGCTTATCATGCTCGTTATTTTTAGTTCACGCTTTCTTTTTTTCCAAGGTGAAAATCCCAGTCAAACTCAGGATTACACCATGAATCCAGCATAAGATTGACTTGATCGAGAGAGTTAAATGTATAGTGACCGCGATTTTTCAAACGCCACTTACCGTCTTCAAACTGTATCCTGGCACAGAACAAAAAAAATAACGGGTCATTGGGCTCCCCAAAGGCATGAAATAAAGTGAATGTTACACAACATTGACTTGCTGTTACTTTGCACTTTAGATCGCTGTCTTCATAGGGAGGTAGGTTTGGCCATAGTTGTGCAAATTGAACATAAATCGCCCTTTCTAAGACTGACATGGCCTCGGCGTTCTCAAGATTCTGAAGAAAATGGGACAATGGCTCTGCAAGACTAGGTTCAATTACTTTGCCTATAGGACGACGAACCGGGGCTATCTCGCCACCCAAATAAATCACTTCAGGTGTCTGTATCGTTTCGACAGGTTTCTGATATTTAGGCGCGGGCGCGGGGAGGAGTAACAACGGAGGTGCAATTGGCTTGAAATCGTCTTGTAACTGGCAGAACTCAGCTTTAGCCGTGGCGAGAGCCGCCTGTGCTTGGTAAATAACCGCTTGACCTTTTTGCTGTGCGACTTGCTCGGTTTTCGGGATGCCATCGAGAGCGTTTTTGGCCGCAAAAACGTCTAATTGACACGCATCAACGACATCTTTAGCCTTATCAATTTCAATTTTTTTAGCAGCGATAACTTGTTTATCAGCCTCACGTTCCGCCGCCTTTCGACGTTTGCGCCGCTGTGCTCTAAGTCGATTTATACGAGCTTGGCGTTTAGCTATCAGTCGCTTTGAGCGAGTTTGGCGTTTAGATGAGCGAGCAATAGGTTTAATGGCTTTTAAATCGGCTTTTAAGTCACAAAGTTCAACTTTAGCCATAGAAACTTTGACACGCGCTTGATCAATAAGCAATTGAGATTTTAAGCGTGCGTGCATATCCTCTTCGGGGATACGATCTTTAGCGTTTTGGGCCTCTAAAAGTTCTATTTCACATTCAATAAGCTGAACTTGGGCATTCTCAATATCCTGCTTTTTAGCAGCAATTTCCTGTATTTTCGCCTCACGTTCAATCGCTTTTTGACGTTTGCGCTGCCTGTTTGATATCCGCTCGCAACTGGCTTGATATTTTTTTGGGCGTGGGGGGTTGCAATTGAATTGTGTTTGCTGTATATTGGTCACTTCAATTCTCCAGAATTGTTGGGTGGTGACTCTCACTATTGTCTTTGTAAGTAGGACGGAGAGTCACCCGTTTCAATTAATTCACACGTTGTTTGTGTGAGGTTCTGTAGCGCATTATACCTTTCTTGTCGAAATAGTGTCAAGCAAAATATTTTGTCCCCCCCCAAAATCATAATTTTAGCCTCTTCAATTCAACTTAAAAATTTACCCCCATTTTTCAAATCACCCCAAAAACACAAAAAGCTCAATTTTATTAAACC
>JSZA02000471.1 GCA_000785145.2 Candidatus Thiomargarita nelsonii | reverse complement strand
GGACTTGTCCATAAATAACTTTTACAATTTCCTTATGGATAAATCGTTCGTGTAATTCCATTCCATATCAACTTATGTTTTTTCATCGTTTTTGTTTCACGCAACTGTTCTTCTACACTCATAGTGCTTGTCAAAAAATAACATAGACAAATTGTTATATTTATAGGTTATGTGTATTCATAACCATCTGATCTTTGGATTAATTGACAATATTTATAACCAATCCCAGAAACCTTTTCCTTGCCAATTCCAATATCAAAACTTCTGGTTGCTCTAACGACGACACGCCCAACATAAGTGCCTATTTTTTTACCTTTCGTGACGACAGCTTTTACAATGTCTCCAGTTTGAAAGCCTTTGACTCGCTTATATTTTTTTGGGCCTGTTCTCGGAAAACCGTATTGATTCATACTACACTTTTGCCTTGAACCACGTCCCTTGGCAGTGATAATTAAAGGCGTTATCGTTTTGAGAATAACAACGTGGCTACCACTTTCACCAACACAAGCCGCGTCAATCCAATGGTCTTTCTTGTAACCTAGCTTGAGTCTGTTAAATTTGGTTCGCCCACCACTTGAGAAAGTAATAGGTAAACTAAAACCTTTTAAGACATTGCCAGTAGCGTAACGGGTTGCATTGACAGCCGCTGCATCTTTTAAGGGTGCCTTCGCTTGCGCTTGGATTTTCTTCAAACGCTTCTTTTTACGCTTCAGAAAGTCTTTAATATCCTTATTGCCCTTTTCTTGATTGCATGGTGTACAAGCTAAGGTCAGGTTAGATACACGATCAGTACCACCTTTGCTACGGGCTTGGATATGCTCAATTTCAAGCGGTACATTTTTAGCACCACAATAAGCACATTGTCGCCCCCATTTCTCTAGCAAATATTCCCGCAACTCATAGCCAGCAAGTTCACCTTGTTGATATTCAACACCAGATATTTCAGGTTTTTGAAGTTTTTGGGTGTCAAATCTAACCGTCTCGATTGTTATTTCAGTTAGCGGTACCAACCGTGACAACTTAAGCATCCAATTTTTGACATTATCGACTCGTGACCGTAATGATGGTGGAAGCCAGCCTTTTGGTCGCAGTCGGTTTAAAAACCGTGCTGGCCTATAACGAGTCTTTCTATTTCGCCGTGAACTACGTATTGACCGTCTTGAGTTAAGATTGCTTTTTATCTGAAGCCCGCGATGGTTTAGATTGCCCGCCCAAATTACTTCTGAACCGCGGTCAAAATGACCAACCAAAGCAATGCCGGTTGTGCGGCTGCCTGGATCAAACTTGATCTCGATAGGTTGCAAATCACCACCTACGCGGTGTTTCATAATGATTGTGAAAGGGTAGCGTCGGATCACTACGGCCTTTCCCTTTTTTAAGAGTTTGCGTGCTCTTGCAGGATGGCATGGCATTAGCTGTTGTTTATTATGATCTAAGACAAATACTCTTTGCATAGTTGTTACCTAACTCCGCTTGCGCGGGTAATGGTCTCCTAGCTAATGTTAGAAAGCGGTTTTAAATGGAAACGACACTGGTCTTTCCATCATACCTGTTTAATCGTTCCCCGTAGAGTCTCGGACTGGAGAAGCATCACAAGAGTACCTATATTTTCGCCCCTAACGGAGTTCCGAAGAACCAAAGCGGGTAGCTTTAAAATAACCTATTTGACTAAGTTATTTATGGACAGCTACTT
>JSZA02000019.1 GCA_000785145.2 Candidatus Thiomargarita nelsonii | reverse complement strand
GAAAAAAAAACAAAAAACCCAAAAAGAGTAAAAGAGATAAATAATAAAGGGTTATAGCCGGGCGAGCCGCAAGCCTACGTAGCAGCCGCGGAAGGTAGGCCCCCTGCCGATGCGGAAAGCCGAGCGCACCCTCGACGCGCCGTTGCTCCACGAGCCGCCGCGCAAGTGCAAAAGTTTTGATTTGGAAGGACTTTTTTGAAAACACCGCAATTCTTTACCACGGTATTTGTCCTCATATTCGGAACAAGTCCACTCCCAAACGTTTCCCACCGTATCATATAAACCAAAGGGATTCGGCTCAAAAGAGCCCACAGGAGACGTTTGTTTACCACTCCATTGACTTCCGCTCTCATAACAATTAGCCCGAGTTTTACCAATCTCATTGCCCCACCAATAATCCGTATCCGTTCCCGCCCGTGCGGCATATTCCCATTGGGCTTCCGTCGGCAAGCGATACTGCAGCCCCGTTTGTACACTCAACCATTCCGTGTAAGCGACCGCATCGTACCAAGAAACATTAATCACCGGTTGATTATCGCGCCCCCAGCCTTCATCATCTGGTTTTTCTCTACCAGTGGCTTGGGCAAACTGATCATATTCAGCAAAGGTAACGGGATAACGCCCCATCGCAAAACGTTCCACCGACACTTCATGCACGGGCTGTTCATTGTCCCTGCCCGTCCCCTGAATATCCCCCATCCGAAACCGCCCAGCCGAAATCCACACCATTTCTGGACCAGAACGAGAGTCTTTTTCGCCCCCTGTCGTTTTCTCCCTTTTTTCTTTTTTCTCTCGCTCAGTTGGCAAAAAGGTGGCAATGTCCACGGGTTTTTCTTCGGGCATCACATTATGATTGGGTTGCCACTGTGGCTGATATTCACAACCTAATTCTTGGGATAAATAATCCGGTGTTTGCCAACCTACGTAATATTCTCCGTTTTCTTCAAATAACATCGGCACCACGGGTACGCTAACCACGGGAATAACCAGATATTTTAAGGGAGAAATATCCTTTAAGCGCAGACGTGGATGCCTTAACGCGGGCATCGGTGCCTCAATCAGGGCGGATGACAATATCGGTTTATTTAAGGCTCGCTGCATCGGCGCCAATAATTCGTGGATTTGACGTAAATCTTGAGCATATTTTTGCTCTTTTTCTTTGCAAGCCCGCACGCCATCTAAGTTGACTGCATACAATATCGTGTCTGATAATTTCTCGATATGCACTTTCATGTCTTTCATATCGGTGGCGATTTCTTGTAAATATTGCTCTTTTTTGTCGCCAAAGATGATGTTTGTCGCGCCTTTATAGAGTTCGTGCGTTTTGACTATGCCTTCGATTAGTCCTATGATCTCAAACATGGTTGATTCCTTTTTTTTATGTGGATGGGACAATTAAACATATTAGTACAACGGATTTGGGGAGAGCACTCCTTGAATTTAAGGGCAACCATAAAGGATTGCCCCTACAAAAACGGCTTTGCTGTTAATTTACCCACTTTTTCTTTCAAAAAGAATTTGTCAACAGTAATAAGCTGAGAAACATTTACTATTGAATCTTTAGGGAGCCCAGTACTTTTAGCCGATAAAAAAACATTACCTGGCGCATCAGCTAAGTACTGAACCATAAATTATCTGGCATATTGATTGGAGTCCAAAGCTTTAGCTTTGGACTGCCCAAAGCTAAAGCTTTGGACTCCAAAATACCTTAAAATTATTGGTTCAGTACTTAATTTGCTTTGATTAAAATCATTTGATTGAACGATAAGCAATGGGCGATCAAATCCCGGTTCTGAGCCAATCGGCTCTGGTAGAGATGCCCACCATATTTCTCCTCTAACCATTACCATTCTCCTTGTGAGAGTGAATGAAATTGTAGCTGTTGTAAAACCGGATCAAGCGTTGAATTTTCTCTCCCTTTTTCGTAAATTTGGTTTAAGCGTTCAGTCACACTATACTCCGCCGTCGATTTTTGGAGATAAAAAGAAATTGCTCTCGTATAAAATTCACTACGAGATATCCCCAAATTTTGGGCAAATCGTTCAGCCGCTTGAAATGTCATATCGGGAATTGAGATTACAGTTTCCATAAGCATTCCTTAAATTAAAGTTAGTACAACGGATTACTCCACTTCGTTCCGTTACTTCGTTTCGGGGACTCAACGGATTGATTTAATGAGTTATTGGTCAATGCCATATAGTATCGGGCAACCACTAGGGTGTTGCCCCTACGAAAAATCACGGTCCATGTAGGGGCAATCCTTTATGGTTGCCCGATACTATATGGCATTGGAGTTATTGATACAGTGGTTTTGTTTTTAATCCGTTGTACTAAACCAGTACCTCGCCCAAGATAAATCTTGGACTCCTAAACAATAACAATTTTATTAGAATGGTTATTCTCCCAAAAATCGCGGGCCGCGCGAAGCGCGGCCCACCACCTCAAAAAACGAAATAATTGCAATTTATTGAAATATATAATAAAAATGATTTAATCGCACTTTTTAGGTACAAAAAAAAAACAAAAAAAAAAGAAAAAAAAGAAAGAAAAAAAAACAAAAAACCCAAAAAGAGTAAAAGAGATAAATAATAAAGGGTTATAGCCGGGCGAGCCGCAAGCCCACGCCGTCGTTGCGGTTAGCCGGCCCCCTGAAGAAGCGGAAAGCCGATCGCATCCACGTCGCGACGAAGTCCCACGAGCCGCCGCGCAAGGACAAACTTATTGATTTTGAATGAGTTTTTTCAATACAGCGCAATTCTTTACCACTGTATTTGTCCTCAAATTCGGAGCCAGTCCACTCCCAAACATTTCCCGCCGTATCATATAAACCGAAGGGATTCGCCTCAAAAGAGCCGACAGGAGACGTTTGTTTACCACTCCATTGACTTCCGCTGCGAGAACAATTCGCCCGATTTTGACCCATCTCATTGCCCCACCAATAATCTGTTTCCGTTCCCGCCCGTGCGCTATATTCCCATTGTGCTTCCGTCGACAAACGATATTGCTGCCCTGTTTGTTCACTCAACCATTCCGTGTAAGCGACCGCATCGTACCAAGAAACATTAATCACCGGTTGATTACCGCGCCCCCAGCCTTCATCATTTGGTTTTTCTCTATCAGTGGCTTGGGCAAACTGATCATATTCAGCAAAGGTAACGGGATAACGCCCCATCGCAAAACGTTCTATTGACACGTCATGCTCATCGTTTCTGCCCTTACCCATCCGAAACCGCCCCGCAGGAATCCACACCATTTCTGGTCCATCACCGCCGTCTTTCAAGCCATCATGGAACACTTTTTTCTCCTTTTTCAATTCCGTTGGCAAAAAGGTAGCAATGTCCACAGGCTCCTTTTTGGGCATCACATTCTGATTGGGTTGCCACTGTGGCTGATATTCACAACCTAATTCTTGGGATAAATAATCCGGTGTTTGCCAACCGACATAATATTTCCCGTTTTCTTCAAATAACATCGGCACCCAAGGAAAGTCAACATACGGAATGACCAGATATTTTAAGGGAGAAATATCCTTTAAGCGCAGACGTGGATGGCTTAACGCCGGCATCGGTGCCTCAATCAGGGCGGATGACAATATCGGTTTATTTAAGGCTCGCTGCATCGGTGCCAATAAATCGTGGATTTGACGTAAATCTTGAGCATATTGTTGCTCTTTTTCTTTGCAAGCCCGCACGCCATCTAAGTTGACGGCATACAATATCGTGTCTGATAATTTCTCGATATGCACTTTCATGTCTTTCATATCGGTGGCGATTTCTTGTAAATATTGCTCTTTTTTGTCGCCAAAGATGATGTTTGTCGCGCCTTTATAGAGTTCGTGCGTTTTGACTATGCCTTCGATTAGCCCTATGATCTCAAACATGGTTGATTCCTTTTTTTAGTTGGAGTCCAAAATTTATTTTGGACGAGGAGCGTCCTGGCAGGCACGAACGAAGCACAGCGAAGTTACTGCGTTTCCTTTGCCTCGCGTCAATGGCATTTTTGCTCCGCGTGGGAACGAGAAAAAACGAAGTAACGAAGTAAAAAATAGGATTTCTTGGTAGTCCTACAGATGCGTTGCTCGTTCCACAATAGATTGAAAATCCGCTATGCTTTGAGATTGAACAGCAGCCGCGAGCAATTTATCCAGTTCCACATCGTCAGTGATATTTGTCATCAATTGTTCGATGTGCTGACGGCTCGGCACTGGCGGCTCAAAACGTAAAGCTAAAACCTTTAAAATATCCTGATGATATCGGTTTAAGTCCCCTTTTTGGCGACCTTTTTCAAGACCCTCTTCAAGACCCTCTTTCAGGCCATCTTCACGGCTTTTTGTCCTAATCCGACGTAAAAACGGGGTATCCATTAACAATTCATCTTTTTCAATCAAGTTTTCTAACATGTTAAGCATCTCCTCATCATTCATTAATGCCATCAGTTCAGTAAACAAACGTCCTCGCATTTCGTCATCAGACACGGTTTTGAGGGATTCAACCACTTTGGGCAGGAGCCTATCAGGTTGGTTGATTTGGGTTTGTCCGATCAAGGGCAATAAAGCCGGTTTTCCCAACACGAGTAATTCTTCCGCTGACATTTCCCATAAACGGCTGAAATATTTTATCATAAAAAGAAAAATGTCGATTCATTTTTTTTATGTGGATGGGACAATTAAACATATTAGTACAACGGATTAGGGGAGTGAGCTCCTTGAATTAATGAGTCATTGGTACGGTGGTTTTGTTTTTAATCCGTTTATTCCGCTAATCCGTTGTACTAAATAGCGAGCCGTGCGTCAAAAGCTATACACTATTTTATGCGGGATGGGGTTTGCAACTCAATGCCATTAAGTTAAGCCTAAAAATCAGACCTACGAGGAGACCCATACCTCGCAGGTCGTTGTAAACAATAATAAAAAATAACCTACGATGTTTTGGCAACCTGCTCCTGTTTGTCTTAACTTAATGGCATTGGGTTTGCAACTGGGGTGTTAAATTCTAGGAGTCCAAAATTTATTTTGGGCGACCACACTTCCAAGATAAATCTTGGACTCCTAAACATATTAGTACAACGGATTAGGGGAGTGAGCTCCTTGATTTAATGAGTTATTGGTACGGTGGTTTTGTTTTTAATCCGTTTACTCACACATCGCCCAAGATAAATCTTGGACTCCTACCTACTTTAAAATCTCGGTGTCAATTCCAATTTCCGCCACCGGTTAAAGTAGAAAAAGAGTTTGCCCGTTTTGGTTGGTTTCAGTTTTGAGTAGTTGCCATCATTTTCTTCTACCATTACAATCTTTTTATCCAGTACCGAATGATTCAAAGGTGCGTAAAGAAAAGTATAGGGTTGTTCGTCGGCAATGAGCCGGTGCAGTTTGTGTGTCATTTTTTGCTGGGTGGCAAAGTCATATTCTCGGCGAATTTGTACGATCAATTGATCGGCTTGGGGATTATTGTAGCCAACAAAGTTGAGTTGGGCATATCCTGATTGGCTTGAGTGCCATAGTTGATAGAGATCAGGATCAACGCCCATGCTCCAGCCAAGAATTAGGGCATCAAATTTAGCCGGATTGACAAAATCTTCAAGAAAGACGGCCCATTCAAAGAGTTGAGTGTTGCACTTTATGCCAATTTTGCGCCAACTGTTTTGGGCTATCGTCATAATCGCTTTTCGTTGTAAATTGCCATTATTGGTAATCAGATTAAATTCAAAAATTTTGCCCGCCTTTTCAAGCCAACCATCGGCGTTTTTTTGCCAACCGAGTGCTTCGAGAATACGCAATGCCTCTTTTGGATCATAAGGGATCGGTTTGATGGTGTGATCGTACCATAGGGTATTTTTGGGATAGGGTCCTGTGATGCGTTCGGCTTCTCCGTAGAGAATGTATTCATTGATCTCATCTACATTAATAGCCATCCCAAGGGCGCGTCGCACTCGCTTATCAGAAAAATGTTTTTTTCTATTATTATATCCAATATAGGTATAACCCAAGCCTAAGCTAGAAAACCATTGATAAGTCTCATCTTTTTTATAACGGGTTGCTTGGTGGGGTTGAGGATTATAGATATCTATGGCGCCGGTGCGAAATTCGATTTCTTGTGTGATCGCATCTGGAATAATGCGATAGTAATATTCTTTATATTGTGGCGCACCTTCCCAATAATCGTCATTGCGCGTTAAGTGGATAAGTTCGTCGCTCTGCCATTGGACAAAACGAAAGGGTCCTACGCCGATGGGTTGTCGATTAAATTGGCTGTCGCGCATTCCAAAGCTTTTCCGTGCGATTTCTGAAAGTCCACGTTCGTCCATTTCACGCTGCAAAGCGGTTTCATTGAGCAAATGTTCTGGCAAAATGCCCATCATCCAAGCGTTAATCGCTGGCGAAAAGAGCCGTTTATAGGTGACTCGCACGGTATAAGGATCGACAATTTCTACGGCTTTGATAGGCTCAAAATCTGAAGTGCGCGGCGACATGTTTTTCGGATTCATGATGGCTTCATAAGTAAACTTGACATCTCCGGCATCCAGTTCATGACCATCGTGAAATCGCACCCCTTTTCGCAGCTTAAAAAAAATGATAGGATTATGTTCAAAAACGATGGGCATAATTTCTGCCAATTTGGAGCGGAGATTTTCTGGGTGAGGGGGAGAAAATGCGATCCATTCATCGGAAGATGGCACTGGTTTTTTGTAGTAATTGATGCTAATAATCCATTTATCAGGTGGCGCATTTTTTTCATAGTCACCACCAATAATCGGTGCGAGTGTTTTGAAAAATTGCTGATCGACGCGCTGTAGTGAAAATTTAATCCGTTCAGGAATTTCAACCTTCATTTCTACTTTAACGGGGGTGGAGTCAGGCATGAGAATGACTTTTGTCCGTAATTCTGCTTTTGCTGCTGGGAGTAATTGAATATCTGTCACGTTTTCTTTCAAATCAGCATTTTTAAGCCGACTTACCATCTCCTTCGCTGTCACGGGAGCGCCATCGGGAAAGTGGGCATCAGGATTGACGATGAGGTAGGCTGTTTCAGTAATAGTCCAATCAGTGGCGAGCCGAGCCCGTAGATTGAGATTTTCGTCGTGATCGAGTAGCCCTTCAAAGACTAATCCGGCGATTTTACTGCTCGCGACATCAGCGTTAAGGGCTGGATTTAAAATTTTAGCATCTCCGATGGAGGCTTCAATAAATTTGAAAACGCGATCTGGATTACCCTTAGTTTGGCTCTCGTAGCTTGGTACCCAAAAATAGGATTGTAGGAGTAGTAAGCTTAAGAGGGTGGGGGCGAGTATTAAAAACCATTTTATTTTCATGTTTGTTTTTTTCTATAGTTGTTTCGGGAATGGAGCGAAGCGGATTTCCCGCAACGAAGTAAGCGAAGCTAAACCACGAATCCCTGTAGTTAAAGAGTTATCAGTTGTTTCGGGAATGGAGCGAAGCGGATTTCCCGCAACGAAGTAAGCGAAGCTAAACCACGAATCCCTGTAGTTAAAAGAGTTATCAGTTGTTTCGGGAATGGAGCGAAGCGGATTTCCCGCAACGAAGTAAGCGAAGCTAAACCACGAATCCCTGTAGTTAAAAGAGTTATCAGTTGTTTCGGGAATGGAGCGAAGCGGATTTCCCGCAACGAAGTAAGCGAAGCTAAACCACGAATCCCTGTAGTTAATCATTCCAAGCGAATTCGTGGATCAACCACCGCATAAAGAAGGTCCGACAAAAAAGTGCCCGCCAAGGTGAGCGCCGCAGCAATAAAATTAATAGTCAAAATCACCGGAAAATCCCGAGCCAGAATAGCCTCATAACCTAGCCGTCCCAATCCTGGCCATGCAAAAATATATTCAAAGATCACAGAACCACCAATCAATCCCGGCAATAAAAAACCAAATAAAGTCACAAAAGGTAACAAAGCATTGCGTAGCGCGTGGTGATAAATCACAGTATCCTCATCAAGCCCCTTAGCGCGTGCCGTCCGCACATAGTCTTGACTGATGACTTCTAACATTTGAGAACGCACATAACGGGAAAGTACAGCAATCCCAGCGAGGGCGGACATAATCGAAGGGATCACCAAATGCCAAATACGGTCCATGCTTTGATAAAGAGGATGTGCATCTTCCATCCCAAATGTTCGCATCCCAATGACGGGTACCCCAAACCAATCGACTACCCAAAGAATCATCAAATAGGATAAAAAAAAGCCAGGAATTGAAATCAGCGCATAAGCAATAAAAGTTGAGCCACGATCATACAACGAGCCTCGTCGAATCGCCGCCTGAATACCCGTCGGAAAGGAAAGCGTCCAAACAATGAGAGTGGCACAAATAAACAATGGCAAGGAATTAAGAAAACGCTCCCAAATTTTGGGCAATACGGGTTGACTATCTTTAAAAGATTTTAATTCGCCCGTAAAGAGATCGCGCATCCAATAAGCATATTGGAGATGAATAGGATCATCTAAATGAAAAGCCGCGCGAATTTTAGCGATGTCTTCCTGCTGCATCCGGGGATTCGAGGGATCCACTTCACTCGGTTTTCCCGGTGCGAGATGGACAACTGAGTGCGCGATTATTGATACAATGAATAGCAACACACAGCGTTGTAGTAAGTTACGAAGAATATAAGACAACATAATATTTTTAAAAGATATTGTAGGGGCAATCCTTTATGGTTGCCCTTAACTTGCAGCAAAGGGCAACCACAAGGGATTGCCCCTACGAAAAACGTCATGTAGGGGCAATCCTTTATGGTTGCCCTTAATTTAATTTTATGGTTGCCCTTAACTTAATGGCCTCGACGCGTCGCGTGAACTATTTTACCAACAACACCTCGACAGAATTTTCCAAACCATCACGCAAAAAAACCAACTCCACCTTATCACCCACCTCAAACGTACCCAAGGCAGCCACATAATCATAAATATCATTAATTTGAACCGCACCCAATTTAATGATGATGTCACCGCTTTGCAAACCCGCATTATAAGCGGAACGATTGACTTTAACCGCATCCAAGCGCAACCCCTGACTTGTAAAAGCATAATCAGGCATCACACCCAAACTCACCTTAAATTTGGCTCGTTTTTTATTCACTTTCAAAGCACTAAAAGTCACCTGATCAGCACGAAGATCAATAACCACATCACGGACAAATTTAACGATTTTTTCATGCCCCGGATAATTCAATCGCCAAAAATCATCCGTTGAACGATTATAATGATCGTGTGCCCCCGTCAAAAAGCCCAAAACGGCTATCTGTTTTTCATAAAATGAACGCTGATCGCTGGTACCCGGCTCCTCTTTTTGTTTAGCCAGCACAAATGAATAACTTTCATTGACTTTATCAACTATTTCCTCCCAGACAGGGCTTGTACCCACCCCTTGAATAATCAACTTATTTTCCCTTAAATGCCCGATCATATCCATATTGATCATCGCAACCACCTCTTTAAGAGGATGATTGACATAATATTTTGACCCAATCAAACCCAACTCTTCACCCGAAAAAGCGATAAAAAGCAAACTATGTTCAACTGGATGACTCCCAAAAAATTGAGCCAATTCCAAAACACCTGCCACACCAGAAGCGTTATCATCCGCCCCGTTATGTACACCACCTAAATGATCATAATGAGCACCAATAATAATCGTTTTATCCGTCTTACCCGGCAAAAAACCGACAACATTACGAGTATTAATGGTTTTTCCAAGCTCATCTTTATATTCAAACACCTGAAAATAGGAATCTAAACCATACTCAGCAAAACGATCCGCAATATAACGGGCAGCATACTCAATCCCATCACTCCCCGGAAAGCGCCCCCTCAAGCGATCATCCGCCAAAAATCGGACATGATGAAACAAATCTTCGGCTTTGATTTCAGAAGATTGATGATAATGGCTGACTTCTGGCACAATTTCTCGCACATCATCTACCCAATCAGCGATAAAAATATTCGTTTCGCGTGGAAACGCATTATTGCGATTAGAGCCCCACACCAATTTTTTGCCATCCAATGAAAACATGGGAAAACCATCAAATTGAGCAGTATAAGTAATGCGCTCCAAGCCTGAGCCATCAATATTAATCATATAAAGATCAAACTCACGTTGCGCATCAACATTAGAAGAAAAGATGATTTTTTCACCAGACGGATGAAAATAAGGACCAAAAGAGGCTTTGCCTAAATGCGTCACCTGCTGTTGATTTGAGCCATCAACATCCATGACAAAGATTTCAAGCTGGCTTGGACGAATCATATCCTCTTTAAGCAAACGCTGATAATCTGCTAAACCTTGTGGATTATTATCAAAGCGACTAGCACGCCAAACAATTTTTGATCCATCGGGCGAAAAAAAGGCACCGCCATCATAGCCGGGCGTATTAGTCAATTGCTTGAGATTTGCCCCCGCCAAATCCATTGACCATAATTCCAGATCACCGCTACGTGTACTGGTAAACACGATTTTATCCCCTCTCGGCGAAAGTACGGCTTCAGCATCGTAGCCGGGCGTATCGGTCAATTTTTGCACAATATTGCCCGCCATATCGGCTTTATAAATATCATAATCGGGATATAAAGCCCAAACATAACCTTGACTCATATCCACAGGCGGAGGACATTCAACACTGCCATCATGAGTTGAAGCGTACAAAATATGTTGCCCATCAGGATAAAAAAATGAACAAGTAGTGCGCCCTTTACCCGTACTCAATAAACGTTTAGCACCACCATCAACATTCATCACAAAAATTTGATCGCAGCCTTGATGACGCGGCGTAGCTTGAAAAACAAGTTGGGTGCCATCAAAAGAAAAATAAGCTTCTGCGTTTTCGCCACCAAAGGTTAATTGTTGTACATTTTGTAGATGTATTTCACGGTGATCTTTGACTGGCTCGCTTGCCATGACATTGCATACAAAAAAGGTGACAAACACCCATCGAATTGACATGTTATAAATTCTCCTTGTGCAAGGCGTACCTTGCACCGACTTCCAAGATAAATCTTGGACTCCAAAATTAACAAAATTTAAAAAAATGATCATTTTACTCCTTTTATTAAAAAGATGTGCAGGACGATAAATTATTTGCACACAGACTTAATATCGTGTTTTAATTTAAAAGAAAATAAAATTTTTGAGGAGTTTTGATAATGCAAAATAACTTGGTCATTGCACAAGTGACCGATTTACATATTGGACCAGATGATGTTTTGTATAGAGGAATCAAAGGGCGCCAACAATTTCTCAATGTGTTACAAGTACTAGCTGAAAAAGAATTAGATTTATTAGTTTTATCCGGCGATTTATCAGCTATTGAAGGCGAGCCGGAAGCTTATGCGTGGTTAAAAAAAGTATTAACAACATTTCCTCATCCATACATCTTGATGGCGGGAAATCATGACCATGTACTACGCATGAAAACAGCATTTGAGCTGCCAGACTGTGATGTACCACAGGGCATGTTGTATTTTAGTCGCACGATTAAAGGGAGACGTTTGCTATTTTTGGATAGCTCCTCTTATCGTATTCCTAAACAACAACTTGAATGGTTAAAGACACAATTGGCTAATTATAAAAAACGAGTGTTGTTATTTGTACACCACCCGCTGCTATTATGTGACTGCCTATTTATGGACGAATGTCATCCTTTGCAAAATATCGACGACGTTTGGCAGGTATTGGATCTTTTTTCACAAATTAAACATATTTTTTGTGGACATTATCATACTGAGAAAACGGTAGTCAAAAATGGAAAATCTGTCCATTTGACACCATCAACCATTTTTCAAATTGAGACCGAGACTCCTGACTTTGCCATTGAACATAGCAATCCTGGGTGGCGCATGATTGAGTGGGAGAAAGAAAAAGTAGAAACTTATGCGGAATATTTATAGTTAAGGGCAACCATAAAGGATTGCCCCTACATAAATAAAATGCGGTCCGTTGTAGGGGCAATCCCTTGTGGTTGCCCTTTATTCTCGTTCCCACGCGAGGCAAAGGAATGCCTGCCTCGACGCTCTGCGTCGAACTATTTAGAAACAACGGGTAATTTTTCCACATAAAGCTGTTGGCTTGGGAAAGCGAAAGCAGCCCCTTCATCCTCGATAATCTTCATAAATTCAAGCATATTTTCCTCACGAATACGCAACCATTCCTCCCAGTTTGTTGTTTTAGTAAAATAATACAACAAAATATCAATAGAACTCTCATTAAATTCAACCAGAAAAACAAACGTGACTACCTTGTTGGAGGTTTCAATATCGGGATGGTTTTGCAAATAATCTTTGACTCGTTGCGTGATACGAGTCACTTGCTCACGGCGAGTACGATATTCTAAGGCAAGACGCATTTTAACACGACGATTAGTCATCTGGCTCCAATTAGTAACAGCCGAATTGACGAGCGTCGCGTTTGGAACCGTGACAATGGCTTTAGAAAAAGTACGGATTTTGGTCGCTCGTGAACCAATTTCTTCGACGACACCTTCAACATCAGGCGTCATAATCCAATCGCCCGGCTTGAACATTTTATCGAAAATAATGGTTAAAACACTAAAAATATTAGCCAAAGTCTCTTTCGCCGCCAAAGCCACCGCCGCACCAACAAGAGTCATACTCGCTAACAGCCCTATTACATTAATCCCCCACTCATTCAAAATAGCGGTTAAACCAATCAGAGCGATAAATATTTTTAAGCCTTTGATGAAAAAATTCTTGAGTGCCCCTGTTAATTCAGTACCAAATTTGAGCGTGAGCTTATCAATAAACACACTGAAAGGCTCAACACAACTAAAAAATGCCCAAAAGAGCGTAAACGCGACAAGACTACGGATTAACGGCGTTAAGATTTCATCAAACTCAGCGGGCAAATTCAACACCAGCGTCGCGAAATAAAAACCCACCACAATAAAAATAAATTTAAAGGGAGACTCAAGTGCCGCGATAATGTCGTTATCAAGCGTGGATTCAGTGCTTGCCGCGAATTTTTTTAACTGTTTTAAGACGACACGGGCAAACAGTTTGCGGAGTAATAGTGCAAATATAAATATAAAGCTAGCTAAAAGTAGCTTTTTCCAATCCCATAGATCAAACATTATTTTATCCTCGTATAAAAGTTTTTCGGATTTCTTTGATTTGAACTTAATTATTAGTCTGCTTTTCTCCAATTTCAATAACCCTTTGCAATTCTCTATCAAATTCTTGCAAAGATGCACTCATATTTTTTGATAGTGTCGCCATTTTATCGGTATGATCGGCTATTTCCTGCATAGCTTCACCAATACGCGCATTTTCAGCCAAATGATTTTGGAAAATTTCCTGATTAGCTTTGATTAATGCCACAATATTGGGGATAGATTCAATAACAGTGGTAATCGCCTCTTGATGAAATGGCTCATCCGCTAATTGTTTCAAACGTTCTTCGTGTTGTCGCAACGCTTCGACTTGTTCTTTTAGTTGGGAGATATTTTGTTCTAATGTCTCGACTTGAGGTTTGAGTTCAGTCAAACACTCAACTTCTTTATCCAACTGATTTTTTTGTTCAGAGAGGCGCGTATTTTGTTCACTAAAACGTGTGATCTCAGCGCGAGTATCTGACAAAGTTTGTTGCAGCGTTTGCAATTGTTGCTCAAAGGCTTGCCCTTTGTATTCTGGATCGATAAAAGGTAAGGCTTGTTGAAAGAAATTATCGGTTTGCTCGGCGGTACCTTGGTATTCAAGCAATAAATCCGTAATGTCATCATAGTCTAATTGTGCGATGTCATCAGGATTGATGCGGGCACGTTTCAACAGCAAGTGTGCCATTTCCACTAATTGGTAGCGTTGTTTTTTAAGATCAGTTTGGGCTTGTAAGGCTTGCCAGAGATCGTCTTCTTGATAAAAATTGTTGGACATGTTATCCCTTATTCTTCAGAAATATGTAATCCATTGATTTTCTCTTCCAAATCACCTAATGCTGTGCTTTTTTCCACACCTTGTTTATCTTTAACATGCAGCGTAAACATCACATCATCATCCACAGCAAAGCCAACTTGCCATTTGTTATCGATATTGGGATTCGGGATCAAATCAGTTAATTTACCTTTTAAATCAATGTAGCGTCGTTTGCCGCTGCCAATATCCAAAAACATCGTTAACGATTTAGTGTTTAAGGTTCTTTCGCTCCCCACTTCCAGCCAGCCACTAAACTGTGGTTGTTGATAATGTTCTAGTGCGGTTCCCTTTTTTAACAATAAAATATCTTCATCTTCGAGAAAGGCATTTTTAGCACGTATGCCAACACTGATAGGGCAAGCTATAAAAATTTTAAAGGTGCCATTAGCCACTAGCGCAGCACCTTTAGAAATCGCCAAGGCGGTGTCCGTCAAATCAAAATAAGTCTCAAAACGCCTATCTTCTTCGGTTTGAGACTTAAAAAACGCTCTGACGGCGCGTCGTACTAAATAAAAATTAGAAAATCCGCCCACCATCACCACCCGAAATTTGTCACCATTACTGGTATCCACATGATGGGTTTGCAAATGCTCCTTCATTTCGGTTAAGGCTTTTTGTAATTCTGGTTGAATGAGTTGATCAAAAACTTCTCCTAAATGCTGGGCAGTGACTGTGTCATCACCAATTTTAAACACTTTTTGACTGGTAGCGGGATTTTTCCGATACTGTTCCAGTCTTTTTTTCAACTTATCCGTTTGACTGATCTTTTGCTTTTCAAATTTTATCAATAATTCATAAAATTGCTTCTCAGTGACAGCTTGCTTATTCAAAACTTTTTCCACAACGGCTTTATCATAAGCGACACCTGCAATACCCATTGTTTTCTTCGTTGTCCCTTTGCCGGTACCCTCTAGCACCGTAATTTGATCCCCCTCAACCTGAGACAGACTTAAATCCAACGTGCCACCGCCATAATCACATACCAACACATGCCCATGAAATTCGTGCTGATATTTCGCCTTAAAACGGTCAGCAAAATACACCGATGCGGCAACCGGTTCACTTAGCAGTTTGACTTGCAATTGCAATTCAGTACAAATTTTTTTTAAGGCTTCACGCGCTGCATGGTTACCTTCTCGCACCCAAATCTCTGGCACGGTGATAATGAGATAGCGGATAGGTTGATTGATACTACGTTCTTTACGATAGCGTTGGAGTAATTGCTCAATATATTGTTTGGCAATGGTTTGGGGAGAATGTTGTACATAACCGTGTTCTTTAAGTTTATCGGTATTTTGTTCAGCCAACAGCATTTTGAAAAGGGTATAAACTTCATAGTCTTTATCTCCTTGATTCAACAGGGCGGTTTGGCCAATTTCTAAGCTGTTATCCGTTTTATCAATGGATAACGCCGATGGAATATAAGGCGTAGCGCCAGCGCCACCGAGTTGAAAGGATTCAATGCGCTGCCCGTCATGGTAGCTTAAAATGCTAGTGGTTGTGCCAAAATCTAGTCCAAGGTGGTGCATGAGTTTTTAGGATTGAGTAGTTATTTGAATGATTGGGTTTAAACCTCACCAAATAATATAGTCCTGAATAATTTCTTTATTGAGCAATCCAGAAATTATCATGGATGCCAAAAAAACTTGAAATAGACTTATTTGAATGATTGGGTTCTTTTGCTTTGAGTATAATAAAATCGCTGCAATAGCGCATAGACAACCGATAATAAAGGTATATAAATTCAGTGAAATGGTCAGCAAAACACACCACCCACCGAGTAGCAATAAACCCGTTATTTTACGCGCTTGATTATAAGGAAATATTGTAAATAAAGTCGCCACGCCAGCTTGTTTATCAGCAAAACTATCCTTTTCATCCTTGATATAGCCTGCCATACCAAAGCCAAATATCAGTGCGAAGACTACATACCAATTTATGTTTTCAAAGACCATTCCATCAATAGGAATATAAGCCATAGTACCCATAAGATAAAACAACGCACTTCCGGCTCCAATAGATGAAGAACTAATAGCATAGCGTCGAACTTTTAATGATGATGGTACTGAATATACGATACCACCAAATAGATAGCACAACATGAGTAGAAATGGTATCAGTCCTAAGCTTAAAGCCATTAATGTTGATGTTATCGCCAGCCAACCAAACCACGCTTCCTTTTCATTTATTAACTGTGGCATCTGAACAAAAAGCCGTTTTGGATTGGATAATTTATCTATCGCAAGATCATTATAGTCATTCACTAATGCAATAAACCACCATCCTAATAAACAAGAAAATGTGATGACAATTAACTGAGTTATTATCAATGCCCACGGCAATGGATTTGAAGATAGCGCAATGCCTAGCATACCCACTAATACCCAATGAAGACTTCGGATTGGACGAAGACTTGCAATAAGGCTTGGCAGTGCATTCTTATGTGATAAGAACCATGTAGTCAATACGAATATCTGAGCGATTAAAACATAATAAATCGTAAAACCTTGATTGATAACCGAGTCTGATATATAAATGGCTTCAGGAACATCAACTGATCCAGATGGCAATAAAGATCGAATCCATTCGACACTCACAAAAGCCGTGTAAAGGTAGTTTGCCAGTGACGCGATGAATGCTCTAATAATTTTTTTATGTGAGAGAAACACCGAAAAGCCGGTCATAAAAAAAACATAAGCACCGAGTATTCTTTGCCCCCAACTGCCATCTCCATACATAGAGAAAAAAGTCAGCAGATTACCTAAAAAATGTTCTTTAGGTGCATAAGAATAAATTTGAGGTTCGACATAAACAACATAATCTATTAACGGAGGAAAAGGTAAAATAATGAATACCAGATTTGTCCAAGCTAAGGCATCATAAAGCCCTTTATTACGCCCATAAAAAATGATGATGGCAGTGACAACATAACATAATAAGTAAAATGACAAAAAATGTGCTACTGTGGAAATTTCCGCGTATAAAAAAGGCTCTTGAAGCTTAATTTCAATGACACTTCTTACTATGGAAACCAACAACAACCATAGGGCTGAAAAAATGGGAGAGCCAAAGAATTTGGCTTTGTCAGTCAAAAACATGTTTATCTCCAGCGAGGAAAACCTATTTTGCCAAGCGTAGGAATTTTATAAGTTGCTGTGGCTAAGCGTTTATCACTCTCAGAATAGAAAATAAGTGTCCCCTTCGCGCCTTGTTTGCTGATCCACTCAGCAATTGGATTGTCAGGAAATTTAGCTGTTGCCAAAGTACTTTCATCTTTTTTCATTGTTATAGAGGTATTACCATCAAATGAAATTTTCACCGGTATTTTTACACTATCCCTTTCTTTGATACTGATACGTTTCGAGTTCCCAAGAGCACGCCCATTAAAGTTAGCAATTAACTCAACGGTTTTGTCAGTTTTCTCATAAACCTCGATTCCACATTGTTCAGAAAGCAAGGATGCGGCTGCTTTAGCAAATTTTTCTATTCCCCACCCATTGTCTGAATAATTTCCGGTATTTTCTTGATGCTTTCTATTTTCACGACATTTTATTGCAGCTAATTCTTTTTTTAGCTCGTCAGAAAAATAAATTTTTTCAATTGTCAGAGAAATTTCCTTACCATAGATCCTTAAGTTTTGTAGGGTAGAAAAAATTTTGTTTGCGGTATCATTTTTATCCCCTTTAACACCCGGTATTTTTATATAGTTGCTTAACTCCTCTTCTAATCTAACTCCGTCAAAAGTTGCCACGCCCTCTCTCATACTCGCATAAAGAGAACTGACCTTTTTAGCCTCTTCTTCACGCCAGTTTGCCAAATATATTTCTCGCAATTGACGCGCTTTCTTCACATAACGTCGTGAGTGTTGTTGATTATTTTGAATGAAGTCCGATAAGACGTAATAAGAGCTTGATGGATATTCTTGAGAGGTGTTCATTAACGTACTAAACCAAACCCTCTTGTCATCAGCATACTTTTTAAAACTGGATAATTCTGAATAATATCCAGCGATTAGGATGATATGAGCTAATTGTTCTATAGAACGACCATTAACTTCAGTGATAGCCTTAATAGAATCCTCGATGCCGGGCATGGCAGATTTAACCACATTACTCTGAAGTTCTTGACTCCGTTTGGTATCTGGTAATTCATTAAGTACTTGTAACCAATGTAAAACCAGTGAATTTTTTTTGACTGCCTCCCAGTTTTCCTTGATTAGCTTTTCCACTTGTTTTTGTATGCGATTAACACGCGGACGAACTAAACCTAGTGATTTAATGGTGTCCTTTATATTCTGTTCGCCTTCTGGATTTTTTAGAAAACTTAGGGCTAATGCGACCGTTTCCACATCGGCTTCAAGTGACTGTTCATAAGTCGGTTCTAAACGAAGAAGGAGGGTTTCAGGATCAATTGAATCATCTTTGCTTAGGTACACTGTTAACCCAAAAATTAGCACTATAATAACAACAGCAGCATATTTTTTTGTCCCATTTGCTTTAGGCGGCTCGGCTTCTTTGAGTTTATCTTTAGTATCCTCATGTTTTTTGCTCTCATCGCGCTCTGGATCCCCACCACCAGTTTCAACCTTTTCTTGTAATAACGTAGGCTTTTCTTGTAATAACGTAGGCTGAATGATTTCTCCAGCAGACGAAAATTTTCCATCTTTTGACAAAGCAATATGCAATTGTGCCCCATCAGGAGCGGAAGGAAATGCAAAAGGGGCAGTTGTCCAAGAATATAAATTCAACTTTTCTTTAGTATTGACTATCTTGCTTAAAAGTGACAAGACACAGTCTTTACGGGATAGCCTTACCACTTTTTTTTGATCTAAAGCCTCAATAGCATTGGTAATTTCTGACTCATTTTCTTCTTGTGTAGGTCTAGAAAAATCAGTTTTGCTGGTTAGCTCAAGAGTGACTTTTCCGGCGGTTTGCGTCATTAGCCAATCACTGTTTTCTCTTTTAATCTTACGCCACGCATGGATAAAATATCCCAGCTCACGCTTTTCCAATTCAGCCGCCGTCAACAAACAACCATGAAAAGGCGCACCACGATCCTGTGTGCTCGGTTTTTCAAAGGTGCCTAATAAATAATAAGCCAGTTCATTTTGGCGCAAAATAGGAATACCCAACCAATAATCCTCGTCTGGACCCTCTACCTGCATAACGCCAATAGCACCAAGGCGTGAAATAAGCACATTTTCAATGGCTTGATAAAGTGCTACCTCCCCTTCTCCAATACGGAGAAAACGACCACGCCGTCCTTCTGCCCTTGCGAACACGACTTCTATAAATTCCATGACATTTTCCTATTAAATACCAAAGCTTGTTGGACTATTCCACCCTAAGCTTAAGTTTTTTGAACTGTAAATCATCTTTATCTCCGGGTTCAAATAGGCCAGAGCAAAGTTTTAACTGATTGCTTTGCTGCTGCTGTAATTCACCTATTGGTAAAATAACTCTCTGACCATAATTCCAACCCCGACCCGTCGTTTGTGGCAAGAGTCCAACTTGTGTACCATTTAAAAATATAGGATTGCGGGCATTTGAACCCTTTAAATCCAATTTCAACGTGAGTTTTTGTATTTGGCTGCTCAGATTAAATGTGGCTGTGAAACATTCACCATGCAAAGGATTCCATCCTTTTATTTCTTCATCACCTAGATGAACAATATTATTTTGGCTATATATAACCGCCTTATTCTGAAGGCGCATTTCAGCAATTTTCCATTCGCCTTCAATATTTTCTAGCTCTATAATACCTTTCCACCTTTGTTCAGTGGTATTACTTATTGATTGACCAGTGACTTCAATTGAAACTTCGGCACTGTCGTCATTTTGATTAACTAGCTGTATTTCGTTAATACTGCTCCACTGAGAATCGTTAATGAGAGTCCTTAACCTATCCTCTTTTGGCGCTTTCCATTTGCGAATAGCTGAATCAGCATTACCTCGATTGATATCTTCGTAATAGGCACGGATAAAATGGATCGGGTTTTGTCTTGCCGGCTCAGAAACTGGACGTGTTACCGTTGAAGGCGGTTGGTTTTGTACTACCGGTGTTGTTACTCCGCTATTAGACGAGATTTGGACATCTAGCTCTTCAGACGGTGTTTGTAGTTTTGGAAAACTTAAATTAGAACCCGTCAAATTGACATCTGCGAGTCCATTAACATCTAAATTTCCTTTTAGAAGATTAATAGCCAAAAAACGGGAATCTTCTATTTTTGTGGTTTTCCCCGTTTTGTTATTGACCACCACTTGGACTGTCATACCTGGCATCCAGTCGATAGAAAAATTATCTCTTTTTCGATGAGTCGTTTCTAAACTATATTTTTCTACGCCGTTAATAAGGATACTGATAACCACCTGTTCAGGCGTTCTAACTTCTCGTTGGGCAGTTCTGTAATCTGTGTTACAACGCACAGTGTCTGTCCAACCACTTGTGTCTGTATAACAATTTTCATACTGTTCTTGGTACTCTTCAGTATGATGACCATACATGCCATCAGAAAGAGTGTACCCACGGTAGTTTATTCTGAAAGAGCGTGGAGATAAAGCCCCATTTTCTAGGGTAGCCAGATCATTCTCTATAAAAGAAATTAATGCTTTTACACTCTTATCGTATCTGTGGCTGTGCTCCTTAGCGGTATTAATATATTCTCTACATAGTTGTAGAAGTTTATTGATATCAGGATTTTGTGCTTGGCTATTGACAGCCATCTGATAAATTTTCTTATACTGTTCTAAAGGCCATATTTCAAGAATTATTTTTTCAAACTCAGGAATATGTTGAGAATTTGGAAACAGTTTCACAAATTCTGTAAAGCCCTCCTCAATATCTCCACGCAAGAATTTCTCATGCAAGAATTTGAAATACTGCTCTTCGTATAATGGCATGAGTTCACTTGATATGATAGACTCCATTTTTTCAGCAAACGCCTTATCTTCTAAATCTAAAGACCATTTGCGAACTTGAGCTCTAGTTGCCTTAAAGTCTTTTATTGAAGCCCCATGTTTCAATGGACCAGCTAACTGATTATCCAGATACAACCTAACAAATTTTTTACGTTTCTCGTGGACTTTCTCCTTAAATCCAGTCCAAGGACTCAACCAGTGTGAACTATCATACTTAGTATAATTTCTATACAATACATGAGGTTGCTCAAGAAAAACGGGTTCTTTTTCCTCAATTGAGGCGAAGGCACTCGAATCCCAAGCATATACACTGTAATAGGCACCGTAGTAAATAACAGAAATAATAGCCAACGGTAATAACACAAAACGTGCTGTTACCTTACTGACTTTAAGTGAAGCCTCTTTTAAAGTACGTCTTTGTGTTTGTTTATAAAGCCAATCTAAAGGCTTTTCTAAATTGACAGGTTCGGGATCCTTAGGCGGAGCATACGCACCCTGTTTATTCAACTCTTTTAATTTCTGATTCCCATAACAAGAAACAAAAAAAAGTTTCCAATTAGTGGTAAAATTATTGAGATCATTATAAATACTTCTGCAATGATCTTTCAAAAAAGCCATAGGCTTTCCTTGTTCACAAGCCACCTTTAATAGATCGCACTTATTGATTATCAGTGCCACTGGTATCTGACTAACGGGGATAAACTCAGAAGGTCGCTTGTGCGTTGCATCTTCTTTAAGTTGCTCTTGTACTTCTGATAGTCCTTGACTGTGAAAGTTTTTTTCTTTGGAATCACCTTCCATAAAAATAAGGGGATCAATCATAAGAATTAATGACTGACTCCTATTTAAATAATCCGCAAATTGCTTGATGCTCTTTTGATATGTAAAAGCATCTTCTTCCCTATTCACTAAAGAAATCCAGTCACCCGGATAATCAAGTGTTAATAATGTGTGTTGACGCCTAGCACGAGTGGGGCGAAAAGAGAAAATAAGCTTGTTATCTTTTAAGGTTGAATAATAACCCTCTTGTCGCTGAATTTCTTCCCTTATTAAGTTAATATAGTCTGTAGTACCAACAGAAACTTTTCTGATAGATTCTGTAATGTGTTGATCACCTTTTTGGACACGATCACGAATATCTTGAGGTGCGTTATTTCCCAAATAATTTGCGCTACCACCGCTCTTAAAATTCCATACCTTATTATTATCACCCCCTTGCTCACACAACATGGCTAAATAAGTGGTTTTACCAACACTTGAGTGACCAATGAGTATAAAATCATAATAGGGCAAGTTTTCATCAAGACGCACATCCTCAGCCGCTTGTTTAGCTCGCCATGCAAAACGCGCTTTCTCTAATTTATCCTGATCCTCAGCTGTTGCAGTCAGACGAATCCCCAATTTCTCCCACTTACATCGTGAACAAATGGTGGTATTTTCTTCAACTGGAACTTGACATACTGGACATTTTTTCATAAATATAACAATATTTTTTATCAGTTTAAAAAAAATTTATTAAAGACTATCTTTCAGTACAACGCTTGCTATCAAAATTTAAGGCATTAGGAGAAATCTTATTATACAACCATGGATAGTATCCTACTTTATCATAAATATAATCCCTCACTTTGTTGGCTGAAATACCAGCAAGAGCTTCAATCAATTTTGGAAAATATTCAATATCCGTTTCAGAGATGAGCCGATAAGAACGATTCTTATGAACATAATCTCCCCGTAAATCAAGCAAGGTATTGAGGCATTTTATGGCTTCCTCATTACTCATACCTTGCCATATCCAAGAATCGGAAAGTCCTTTTAAACCAATCGTCTGAAAAAATAAAGTATTAATATTGTCTTTGCGGGAAGATTGAAATTTCTCAACTCGTTGTCTTTTATTTTTAGTTAAAAACTCTCGCCATTCATCAACTAATTTCCAGACATCCGTTTTCCATTTTTCATGGTGCCACATTTCCTTATTTTTTAGATTACTTTCTTGAGGTAAAATTTCTGCGGTGGTTCTCCTAACATGTTCAGGAAATATTTCAATATTTGATGAATGATCGAGCATAAAAGTAAAGCTTTCGTCCACTAGACTTTTTATATACTCCTCCCAACAAGTGACTATAAAAATTAGGTTACTCTTTAGGAGTATATAAGGACTGTGATGACTGTTCACCTGATTAGCCACCGGTTCATCTTTAGCTTTTTGATAGAAAGCCATTAAAGCATCTATTTCTTCCATATTTTTCAATAAATTGTCAAGAGAATTTGACTGATTCATACGAGAACCTCGCTCATTAATTTTTCTCCTTTTTCAGTTAAATACAGAAAATGGTTTAACAAACTTGTTGTTACCAACTTTTCTTTGATTATGCTTTCAATCACATCATCGAAAATCCGTTGTTCCTTTGGATTAAGTTGCCCACCAAAGTAAAGGGTATTCAACCACCGATAAGTAATCGTTTTATCTTGGTTGGCTTTGAATTTAGCGAATATATCATGGCGGATTTTCCGTTTCGCATCGGCTACTTTAAAGTCTGGATAAAGATAATCCTCTCCTTGCTGGGTGAGCATGATATGATAATGAGCCTCATCCTTCTTTTGGTACTCAATCAAATTTTCGGCTTGTAATTGCTGCATGGCTTGTTCAAAAAAAGCTTTCCGCTTCAATTTAGAAAGATACGGAGTTAGCCAAGCTTGTGGGAGAATATGCCCTTTTTCGGCATTCACTTCCTGAAATCTATTCATTATCGCGTTTTTGACATAATCGGTAGTAGACATATTTTTTTTCTCCACTAGTCCAAGATAAATCTTGGACTCCAAAATACCATCTGTAATTATAAAAATTGACAATTTTACCGACTTTTTTCATCCATTGCAAGCGTTTTTTATTAATTTTTTTTATGCTAACTAAAAATACATCCACAATGGAGCGGCGCATGGCTATTATGGTCAAACTGGAATATCCACCCGTTCTAATCGGTACAACAATGCCTTATCCGTCACCTGCTCTTCCACCAAGCGATTATCCTGCCGCGCACACGCCCTATCCAGCAAATTTCGCACATCTCGCCCATTTCCAAACGTTGGGCTATTTTCTCGTTCCCATTGTCGGAAAATGAGCAATAAAGCCTCTTCAACACCTTCACCTAAAGTTAATGACTGCACCATACCTTTGAAAATAGATAACATTTCCGTAGCCGTATAATTTTCAAAGACAATTTCTCCTGCAAAACGCGACGGCAAACCCGGATTGCTATTGACAAAGCGGTGCATCGGCTCAGGATAGCCAGCAGCAATAATACATAAACGGTGACGTTGATTTTCCATTGTCGCTACCAGTGTTTCTAAGGCTTCCTTGCCAAAGCTGTCGTGTTCATCTGTTACTAATTGATAAGCTTCGTCAATGAATAACACGCCATCCATACTACGTTCTAAGACTTTACGAGTTTTTTCGGCAGTATGTCCTTGATATTGTCCGACCAAATCGGCTCGCCCAACTTCTATAAGATGCCCTTTTTTCAAAATACCTAAAGCTTTGAAAATATTGCCCATCAGACGCGCTACGGTGGTTTTGCCCGTGCCGGGATTACCCACAAACAAATAATGTCCGGGGAGCAGTTGGCTCTTATCGTCACGCAGTTTTTGAACCTTGAGCCGATTGACGAATGTCCGTACCGTTTTTTTAACTTGTTGTAAACCAATTAAATGATCTAAGGATTTGAGAATGTCATCCATATTTTCCGGCTGGCGTGACTCCAAGTAAGGGCGCAAACGTTCTGGAACATCAGCCACTGTGAGGGTAAAACGGTTGCCAGCTTGATCTTTGATACGAAAGCTACGTTGTTCGTCCATTTCCTCATACAGATTTAACACGTCGCCAGCATTACCAAAGGTTTCCTCATTACGCTCAGCGTACCAATTAGCAAAAAAGTTGGGCAATTTTTCTTGCAGTGTTTGGTCCAATTCGCGTTTTTGTTTAGCAATTTGTTGTTCAAAAATAAATTGTAAGGTTTGTGGATCGTAATCGGGAATAGTCAAAGTATTTTTGTCACTAAAACGACGACGTAAACCGGGATTGGCATCCAAAAAATATTCAATTCGTTGCGGATAGCCAGCAATAATCACTGCGAATTCGCCCTTGTGGTTTTCCATTGCCTCCATAATCGTTTCAACCGCTTCTTTACCGAAATCGTTATCACCCCCTTGAGTGAGACGATAGGCTTCATCAACAAATAAGACACCACCCATAGCATCGGCAATTTTTTGAGCCGTTTTCAACGCGGTTTGTCCTACATAACCGGCGACTAAATCTTCGCGTGAGGCTTTGACAATATGTCCAAGTTCTAATAGTCCTTCTTCTCGGTAAATTTCGCCAATCAGACGAGCGACAGTGGTTTTACCAGTCCCCGGATTACCCTTGAGTGCAATATTTAAATTGCGCCCTTTTGCTGGTGATGGAAGAGGTGGCAACAAGCGGCTAACCGTGGTATGTGGGGTATTTATAGCAGCTATTTGTGAATTGGATGCGATTTGATGATGCGTTACCATTCGTTCAATTCTATCGGCAATAACGGATAAACCTTTCATTTGGCGTAAGCGTTCTAATGCTGAGCCTTCCTCAGATTGCCCTGATAATTCTGATAAAGCTTCTTTATTGATGCTCTTCAATTCTCTTAAATTACGACTGAGGGATTTAAGGGAACCGCCCTGACTACAGAGATAACGAGTAATAGGTGCCGCTGCGGTAGGAAAAATCCGCCAATCAATGTGCAAATCATATTTGAGTCGCCAATAATTTAAGAGATTATTGACTTCATCTTGACGGGGTGCTCCGATGGGAATCATCTGATCAGTGGGCGTGTTATCGTCTTTGAACATTTGGTTAAATAAAAAAAACCATTGTCTTTGCAGCTCCGGTAATTCACGTAAACGTTGTACTGAAATACCAGAGAGGAGAAAAATACAAATATTTTGATATTCCTCAAATAATTTATTCCAGTTATCTAATGCCACCGACATTTGCCGTTGCGCGGCTTGATCAAAACGGGTAATAAAATCTAGTCCATTGTTGAAGATGATAGCGGTTTTAGGTTGGCTTTCATTCATCCAGCGGTTGAAACTGGCGACAGCCTCTAAATTATTAACAGCGGTGAGTTGTGGAGTTGTTTGGGGTTTTGGTGCTGGTTTTTTAGATTGACGGCGTTGTCCCAAGGGGCCTGCACAGATTTTGGTGGCACGTCGGGGCGTTTGGGGAACTGCATTGGGGCGGACTAGGGCCGTGGATTGATTATCGTAGGTATCAATTTTTTGTGCGCCGCTGTTATAAAAAACGATGCGTTGATAGCCCAATTGACGTAGGTGCCGGTGGAGCATTTTGGAAAAGTCGAGAAAACCCAGCGTGGGGGGACAAAATTGATCGTCAATTTGGCCGTAGAGAAAAAAGAAACGGTGATGGGTGTTGTTGAAGTGGCTGTTTGTCATGGTGTCTCCTTTTTGCCTAGACGGATTAACGGAATAGTTATTAGAATTGTTACGAAATCTCGTCAAAAAATCAGGGCAACCACTAGGGCATTGCCCCTACAATAGATATTAATTATTCCGATTTAAATAGTGCCATTTGCGTATTTTGCGTTTTGTAGGGGCAATCCCTTGTGGTTGCCCTAGTTTTTTATTTCGCAACAACTCTATTATTGACGTTGTACTCGATTAACTTGCCAATTTGGGAAATTACGATTCCATCGCTCGATATTAACCACGGCTAAAGAGTCAATGCCATTAAGTTAAGGTTTTTTGTAGGGTGGGTAGAGCGAGAGCGAAACCCACCATTGTTATAAATTTACGCACGGATCTTCGTTTCAACGATTTGGTGGGTGCAGCGAAGCTCTACCCACCCTACAAAAAAAACGTATTTATGCTTAACTTAATGGCATTGGGCTAAAGAGTGGGCTATTTCACGTTCACGGTGCCAACGTGGTCCAGCGTTGCCAACCGGTAGCTGCTTACGCAGTTCGTTGTTCAACATCGAAATCTGAGCATTGTCGAGCGTCAATAGACACAGATACCGTATGGGCTTGTCAGTCTTGTTTTCCGCCCATCGATAGAGCCAAGTGTCGCGATATTTGTATTTGAGTATTTCGCGCAAATGATTAAAGCGGCTACGCCTTTCCTGATGTTGCTCATCATCCACAGCATTTGGAAAGTTATAGTCATCCGGCGCATGAAAATCCTTAATTTCAATGAACAGGTAATCGTTATCTAACTCAACTATAATATCTACCGCCTTCATAGCTTGAGATAGACCGTGATAGTGGGATTTACTTTTATCTTTCTCATCAAAAACAAAAGCATCAATTGCATCGGTAAAATCAAAAGAGAATCCGTCGGCTTCTATTTTCATTTTCCCAGATTCCCCATATATTTTTTAATTTCCCTGTCCACAACACTTCCAAAGGTATCATCAATCACATTTGGACAAATATTCAAGTAACTTTCGGTGGAGGCAACTTCGATCTCGCCGAGATTTCGATAGAGGCTGTGAAAAAGAACCTTATCAGTGTTTTGTGCCTGTAAATCAAATTCTTTGAGAACCACGTAATCATGAGTGGTGAGAAATATTTGAACGCCCATACGTTGGAGTTCGAGAAGAATTTCCACGACAGTACGCATCAACTTGGGATTGAGATTGGCTTCTGGTTCATCCCAACAGAGTATAGAGCCATTAAGAAGAGTTCCATTCTGGATAAGTACCCAAAGCAGCCCTAATTTGCGAATACCCTCAGCCAATAGGGTAAATTCTAATTCGCCCTGTTGGTTTTTGAGGAAGAATTCTTCATTTTGGCTGATAATCTTGCCATCCATAGCTCGTTGCAAAATATCCAAAAGCTGTTTACGCCGACTATCTGTGGGGCCTCGCAAAAATCCCAAAAACACCCGATCAATGATGTCGGCGTAAACTTCTTCAAAGTGGATATTGCGGAGATTATAAAGCGAGCGAAAACCGGGGGCGTTAGCCATCATGTCTTTAACCGGAATATAAACAGATTCCAGTGAGTGTTCTAGCCATTGCTTGTAGGCCCCGGAGAGAGTGGCTGTTTCTGGTTCCTTGGTGTGATTCGTCACAGAAAGCCGTATGGTAAGAGATTTCTGTCGTTCTGCGATTCTGCGAGTGACTTCAAAATAGCCAGATAGATTACCTCTGGCTCTTTTTACCAAGCGACCCATTTGCTTGCCCGACGGCAAAAATACGCGGTTAGTCTTGTCAGCCAAAGATTTTTGGCTTTGGGTTACTTCGCAGGCTGCATAAATTGCTTTGAGGATATGAGTTTTGCCGGTGCCATTTGCCCCAATGAAAATATTGATTCCGGTAGAAAGTGGAATTTCTAAACTTTCAAAAGCCGTAAACTTCTCGAACTTTATTTTTTCGAGCATCCTAAAGTCTCCTAAAAAATAGATTACTTTGTCAATGTTTATGCAGTAACGGCTTTCGCCCGTACCTTTTCAAAATCCAACCTTTCCACCTCACGAGCCGGCTGATTTTCAGTCCCTGGCGCACATTGTGGCTGACTACAATCTAATTCTTCATCCCTCAATTTTTCCATAATCCGGTTCAAACGCTCTTGTCGATACGCCTCATCATTATTATTTTTGTCAAAAAACTGAATATTCAAATGGTTACGAATCGTTTGATCGGGTGCTTTTTCGGGCGTAATAATCGTGACTAATTCATCAGTTGCCAAATTTTGCAGTTTGAGATGTAGCGCACCTCGATGATCTTCACCTTCATAAGTGGAATCAACCACATCCCAACCAGCGTCTTCTAAAGCCGCTTCGATAGATTGGGCAATATTATTACGCAATTGCGAGGCAATCAATGCCTCTTTAGCTTGTTCTACTAACGCCTCACTTTCTTGTCGCCATTGCTCGGAGTGGGCAATACTCTGTTTTAATTCATCCAAGGATAGATTATCGGGCTTGTCTAATTTGTTTTGTTCTTCAGCCACTTGTTGGCGCAACTTTGATAAAGCACCGTGTGTCCAAAAATCGACTTCAGCAGCGACTTCTTCGCTGTCAAAAGTAAATTTTGCGGTTTGATGCGTATCACAAGCCGCTAACACCTCCGCTGCACTTTGTCGCGCTGCTGTCAAATAGGCATTCCATTCTAAAGTCAGCCGTTCCAATTCTAGGCGTAATTCTTGAGTATGCAAATAAGTCCGCTGCGTGGTGCTAATAGCTGCCTCATAATGCCCTTGAGAAATATTGTTTTCAGCAATTTGTAATTCATTCTGCAATTTAGCCAATTCACCGGGTTTGAACTTTTGATGATCATAAGATTCATCAATCACCTTTAATAAGGCTTGGGTATCTTGCAGCCATTGCCTTGCCTGCCCTTGGGCATGTTGCTCTTTGGCAACGATATGATCTTGAATCGTTTGGATTTGCCCTTGTAACTCACGCCGTTGCTCATCCAAAGCTTGTGCAAAATGCTCACCTTGTTGTTGAATCAGCGTAATATATTCATGGCGTTGTTCACGGATAGCTTGGGCATGTTGTTCTAAAATCCGATCATGGGCAGCAAGATGTTTGTCATGTTCAGCAAACTTCTGCATATATTCACGCTGCTGCTGCTTAATTTTTTTATCTAACTGATTAATTCCATTATTAAAATCCTTAGCAATACGGCGTAAATTGTCTTGATTTTTCTTTTCGATACGCCTAACTTCACCACTCATATTGGATAAAGCACTTTCAAACTGGTTATGGCGTTGTTGCATTTGCCCAATTTGGCTATCCATTTGTTGACGTAAATGACTGCTGGTTTTTTCAAGTCGTTTGCTGATGCCAGCCTCAATATTATCCGCCCGCCGACATGAGTTCATAATGCGATTGTATTCTGATTGACGCAAATTGACGATAGCGTCTTTTACACCACTCATAAGTTTGTCTCCGTATTTTTGAACTGTGAACTACGAAACTGAGTCTGCCATTGTTTTAAAGTTTCCACGCCGGGCACACCCACCAACATAACATCATCTTTAGTTAAGTGAATTTCCACCGGGCGTTTGGGTTGTCCATAATAGTCATTAATGATTGCCGCATAACGTTCAGTTAACAGATGAACTTGCTGATTAGAAGAGCCACGCAGACTAGCACCATCGTTTAAAGCCGCCACATAAGGACTGTCAATCAGTAAATCAATCAGTTGCATTAATTCGGCCACCTCTGGTGTATATTGCAATTTTTTCAGCGTATAACCCGAATAGACGATTACTCCTAAATCTTTGGTTAGTCTGATTTGCTCAATCAGTTTGACTAAGGCTGCTGCTTGTGCAAAGGGTTCGCCACCGGTTATGGTTAAACCTTCAATATCGGGCGTATTGAGAATCTGCTCCGCAAGTTTAGAAATAGCTATCAATTGCCCACCGCTATCCGGCAACGCCGCCGGTGTCATACAATCCTGACAACGTAATGGACAACCTTGTACCCATAAGGCAAAACGTAAAAAAGGACCAAGGGCGCGGGTTTGAGAAATGTAGCTGTGTATGTTAATAGTATTCAAAACAAAGCTGTTGTAATTTTTATAAAAAATATTTTGCGCTAGAACAATTAGGGTGACTAGCGGCGCGTTCGATTGAAAAATTGAACTGCTCTATCATTTTTCGAGCAAAAGCTTTTTTCTTTCTACCTGGACCCAGTTTCTTTTTATGGTAACTTGCGGCTATTTCTTTTAAACGTTCCCAAGGCATATCGGTGGTTTGTTCAGGCTGGTTTTCTCCCGGAAAATCATCATTTTTTAGCCAACGACGCATAGCAACTGTGTCAGCAAGAAACCAAGCTTCTAAAGCTTTTTTGGCTACAATAATTTGGTCAACATTTTCATTATTAAGACGGGATTTAGTTGCCATCACGCACGGTTCACATTCTAAATCTGTCAGTACGATGATTTTGTTAGGATTTGCCATATTGCGACAATCCGTGATAGATGGTTCTATATTTTTAGGACATAAGTTGCTATTACCACGTACATTAATCACCGGTTCACAGATTTCAAGATCATGTTGGGTTGCCCATAGACGAAAGTGAGCCGATTCTATTAACAGTTGTTCACATTCACCTTCAACGATAAAACCAATTTTGATCATGGCAACCCCCCGCCTAACACATTACATAGCCATGCCTGATCCAATGGTGAGGATAATTTATCCACCATTGGCACGGGTTTCATTGAAGTTACGTCCGTTTTTTTATCAACTAACCATAATTCAGAGTTTTTTAACACTCTGACTAAAGAATCATGGTGAGTTGTTACCCAAATTGGACTACTCCGCGTCGCTATCTCACGAAATGAATCGACTAATTCAATCACAGCTTTCGGGTGAAGACTACTTTCTGGTTCATCAATTAAACTGATGCCAAATGGAAGTGGACGATCAAATAAGGCAACCAAAATGCTAAGTAGGTTAATTGTACCTTCGGATATCATAGAAGCCGGAAACCGCTTTTCCAAAGCATGTTCTTGGAAAGCTAATCGGACACTGCCATCTAATTGATCCCAATCGGTAGATATTTTTTCTAAGCTAGGAACCATGATATTCATCCATTCTTCAATGGTTTCAGAGATTTCATCGTCTTTTCCTAAGCGGTGCAGTACGCCGGCTAAGTTGCGTCCATCGTGAGATAATTCAGAAGTATCGGTGTTTTTAACTGGCATTCTGGCTTTGATGGGATCAATTCTATAGAAGCGAATATTCTTTAAGAATTGAGCCATGGCGGTGTGATTAAATAAGATTAATAGCATAGAAAAATTAGAGGGCAAAGCGACGGGATTTTCTCCGGGTACACGATGAATTTTTTGCATTTTGCCTTCCTCATCAAGCCATTGAAATTGTTCTTCCAACGAGGAGACATTATCCATCTGATGAATTTTCAATTGATAACGATGGCAATCGGCATTTTCGGTAGAAAAATCAATTTCAAACTCAAAAGTACGTGCCTCAGTCTCATGCCGTCTCCAACAACGAATATTTTCAAAGCCGCCATGTTGTTTTAAGGCTTCTTCAGTCCCAAAACGAATCACTAAATTTACAAAATCCAGTGCTTGGAAAAAATTACTTTTTCCCGCACCATTTGGTCCCGCAAACACAGAAAACGGTTTAATCTCATGTAATTCGAGTACATCAATACTACGGTAATTAGCGATTTTAAGATAAGATATCGTGCCTGTTGTCATTAATCATGACCTTGTGTTTGTTCAAAATTTTTTAAAAATCCTATTTCTTCAAGAAATAGGATTTTTTAATGTCGGTATTAAACCGTTTCGCCTTGACTTGTAGTTGAGTTATTATTTTTCTGATTATAACGTTTTTGGGGGACAAAATAATTTCTCAAGCAAGATCAGTTGTTTCGGGAAATCCGCTCCGCGCAATGGACGAAACAACGAAACTCCCCCAAAAAAGTTATAATCAGTTATTTCTTCATCAATTCCATTAATAGATAAAGTTGCCATGTTTAGCTCTCCAAGGCTGCCAAAATCCACGTCGCGTGTTGTGGTTTGAGTTTTTCACAAGATTTGACAGCCGCGATGACTTGTTCTTTAACTTGTTCTCCAATATCACCTTTTAACCTAGTCATGTCGTTTAATATTTGTTCCTCAACATGTTCTTTGGTAAGAAATGTAATAGCATCCTTGCAGTCAATATGCGAATCATGTGTCAAAAAGGCATGTGATGCAACGTCGATTTTAACTTGGCACCGTTTTAAATGGGGGCGTTTCTGGATATAGTTGGAAATCTCTGAATTAATCACAAAAAGGATCAGAATAGGGTTTACACAAGCCACAAGAAGAAATTTTTCTTTTGGTGGATGAGTAAAATGACAAGACAAATATAATACACTGCCAGGATGAATCCCCCGGCGCACCATCTGAAGACGGGTATTTTGCGGAAAATGATTGCCAATAATCATCAATTTAGCCTGGGTAAGGATTTTTTAAGTATTCAATCAGATCTTCACCATCTCGCAAGGTAGCGGCGATGGCTTCAACACTTATCACGTCGTTTATGTCTGCCGATTCATAAGCAGCATCATGGCTTAAATCTCGTAGTTCTGTAAATGACATAAAACCATAATTCTCAATCGCTTTATTTAAGCACAGCCGCTCTGATTGACTCAACAGCTTTAGATTCGGCTCTCTTAAGGGAATCACGTTGCTGGCATCTACAGTAAAGCTATGAGGTGTGAATTCTAGCCCGGCTATCTGAAAAGATTTTTCCTCACTCATACCTTGGAGAATTTGATTAATCTCTCTTGGTACTGGACCATTACGCATAGCTACATAATTGTCCCCGCAGATAAAACTACCATATTCTTCAAGATGACATCTATCAGCAAAATAAAATATCTTGTCAATGTGATATATGTCATTATTTCCTATATTTTTTAATTGTTTAGCTATGTAAAGTATAGCTTCAATAGCCGTTTCTAGATCAAAGTCAAAATGTACGTGCATCATTTGTACTCCTCTCAATTAGATTAACTCGGCTGGTGCCACAATCTGAATGGGACGGTATCCCTTAACATTTATAGAAATCCTATTTATTTATTAAAGAAATAGGATTTCTTTGAAAGTTAACTAGCTATACGACTTTTATTGTAAAGTTGAGGAATAATGTAAGCTGGGATCAAAGCTGGAGAAAAAGAAGGTTCCATCTCTTTGTGAAAGAATCTCTTAAAGTTTTCTCTTAGTCTCTCAACTGATAGTATCTCAATACCAACTAATTCCCCATCTTTATCCACATCATAGACAAATAATTCATCTTCAGACTCAATACTTTTTTCAATCTGGCGATCTGAAAGTGCAATATAAGCCAACTCATTTTCTTGATCATATTGAATTTCTGGATACATTATATTACTCCTCATCTTTTTCTTGTAAGTTATTATATTATTTTTAATAACAACTTACAAAAAAAAATGGTTATAGTCATCCAGATAAGTTTTGGCCCAAACCTCAGAGGTTTTTAAAACCTCTGAGGTTTAGATGCTGGATAAAACTTTTCTGGATAAGTTTATTGCATGAACGCTGTTATCAAAATGTAAGGTTCTGCATCGTCTTTTACACCTATTTTAAGTTTTTTGTTTCCAAAATGTTTAATATAATTTCTGGCATTCTCATAATCTTTATTTGGAACTACCATATCTGAATTTAGGAATGTATCTATAATATCATCTTCAGAAATATTTCTTCGTACAATGGCATCCTCAGAATGTTTAATTAGATATAATTTCTTTCCATTATCAAACTCAATATATTTTATAAGATGACTTGCTGTGAAGTTTTTCTTTGGCATTTTCATTTTATTACCTCATTATATGGAATTTTGGAGTCCAAGACCATCCAAGATAAATCTTGGACTCCAAACTCATCGCAATCCCAACACATCCTGCATATCAAACAAACCCTTCTCCTTTTGCATAATCCACTGCGCTGCCCGCATCGCACCATTAGCAAAAGTCATTCGACTAGACGCTTTATGACTGATTTCAACACGTTCACCCATATCAGCAAACATCACCGTATGCTCACCGACAATATCGCCAGCGCGGATGGTTTCAAATCCAATCGTCTCACGAGCACGCTCCCCCGTTTTTCCTTGTCGCCCATACACAGCACACTCTGACAAATCACGCCCCAAAGTTTCGGCAACAATCTCACCCATACGCAAGGCAGTGCCAGAAGGCGCGTCTGCTTTATGGCGATGGTGAGCCTCAATCACCTCAATATCGACATCATTGCCAAGCACTTTAGCGGCTATTTCCAATAACTTAAAAGTGAGATTAACGCCAACGCTCATATTAGGAGCAAATACAATCGCAATCTCTTGCCCCGCTTGTTCGATTATCTCGCGTTGTTCCCCTGAAAAGCCAGTCGTGCCAATCACCATACGTTTATGGGCAGCACGACAAATGGCTAAATGGGAAAGAGTGGCTTCCGGAGTCGTAAACTCAATGAGTACATCAAAATGCTTGCTAACCAGATCATTAACAACTGAAATATCGAGCGAGCCAACACCCGCTAATTCGCCAGCATCACTACCAATTAAGCTACTTTTTGGCTGTTCAAGTGCCACACTTAAAATCGTATTGCTTGTTTGTACACAAGCCTCAATCAAACTGCGCCCCATCCTGCCCGCAGCACCTGCAATTGCAATATTTGTATTCATCAGATTATATCTTCATATCTTCAAAAAATTTTTTAACCCCATCCAACCAAGAGCTTTGTTTCGGACTATGCCGCTTAGTTTTGTGCATGGTTTTTTCAAATTCTCTGAGTAACTCTTTTTGGTGAGGCGTGAGATTAATCGGTGTTTCTACCACAATGCGGCAATGCAAATCACCCGCTAAGCCACCACGTACCGGTTTAACGCCCTTGCCACGAATGCGAAAGACTTTACCAGTCTGTGTTTCTGGGGGAATTTTGAGAACGACGCGACCATCAAGCGTTGGCGCTTCTAATTCACCCCCTAAGGCAGCCGTGATAATACTGATCGGCACTTCGCAAAATAAATGATTGTCTTCACGAGAAAAGATAGGATGGGGACGGGCTTGAATTTGTACATATAAATCACCAGGGGGACCACCATTGACACCCGCTTCGCCTTCGCCAGATAAGCGAATTCTATCACCACTGTCCACCCCGGCTGGCACTTTGACTGACAACGTTTTGTGTTGTTGGATACGCCCGTTACCACGACAAGTCGGGCAATGTTCTGAAATGATTTGACCCGCGCCCCGACAACTAGGGCAGGTTTGTTGCACCGAAAAAAAGCCTTGCGTCACGCGGACTTGACCCTGCCCATTACAACTGGGACAAGTTTTGGGGCTTGTACCAGGTCTAGCACCACTGCCATGACATCTTTCACAAACGACTTGCGTAGGCACACGGATTTTTACATCAGCACCAGCAACCACTTCTTCAAGCGACAAAGTCAGATCGTAGCGCAAATCGTCTCCCCGAAATGCCCGATTACCGCCACCACCACCACTGCGGAAACCACCACCAAACACCGTTTCAAAAATGTCGCCAAAATCGCCGAAACCGGTGCCACCGCCGCCCATAGCACCCTCAATACCGGCATGTCCAAACTGGTCATAAGCAGCCCGTTTTTGCGGATCTTTCAGAACTTCGTAGGCTTCTTTGACTTCTTTAAAATTGTCTTCCGCGTTTTTATTGTCCTGATTTCTATCAGGATGATATTTCATTGCCAAACGGCGGTAGGCTTTTTTCAGTTCATCTTCAGAAGCGTTTTTTTGTACACCAAGGACTTGATAATAATCACGTTTTGACATAGTTATTCAACACAGTTCATTTTGGTAGGTAGGAGTCCAAGATTTATCTTGGACGTCCTATTTAGCCTTATTTTTTGTTGTCCTTAACTTCTTCAAACTCGGCATCAACCACATCAGATTGCTTATCTTTATCCTTAGCATTTTCCGCTGCCGCTTGAGCGGCTTGGGTAAAGCCATCAGCACCCTCGGCACCGTCGCCGGCTTGTTGAGCGTAAGCTTCTTGCGCGATTTTACCAGCGAGTTCGGCCAAAGTTTGAGTCTTGGCTTCAATCGCCGCCTTATCATCACCTTTGAGTGCATCCTTCAGATCATCAATAGCCGCTTCAATGGCCGTTTTGTCATTGGTGCTGACTTTATCACCTAAATCTTTTAAAGATTTGGTCGTCGTATGGATCAAATTATCAGCAGCGTTACGTGCCTCAACCATTTCATGGAACTTCTTATCTTCACTGGCATGTGCTTCGGCATCTTGAACCATGTTTTCGACTTCTTCATCAGACAAACCGCTAGAGGCTTTGATAGAAATGGATTGCTCTTTGCCAGTCGCCTTATCTTTAGCAGACACATGTAAAATGCCGTTGGCATCAATATCGAAAGTGACTTCGATTTGGGGAATGCCACGCGGGGCTGATGGAATCTCAGCTAAATCAAATCTTTCTAATGACTTGTTAGCAGAGGCGACATCACGTTCACCTTGCAACACATGTACCGTCACAGCCGTTTGATTATCATCAGCGGTTGAAAAGACTTGTGAATGTTTTGTTGGGATCGTCGTATTTTTCTGGATGAGCTTAGTCATCACACCGCCCATCGTTTCAATACCCAAGGACAACGGAGTGACATCCAACAACAACACATCTTTCACATCACCACTTAACACGCCACCTTGAATGGCGGCACCGATGGCAACGGCTTCATCAGGATTGACATCTTTACGCGCCTCTTTGCCAAATAAATTTTTAACCGCCTCTTGCACTTTGGGCATACGGGTTTGCCCACCGACTAAAATGACTTCGTCGATGTCTCCAGCAGACAAACTGGCATCTTTCAGGGCGATCTGACAAGGAGTAAGGCTACGCTCAATCAGTTCTTCTACCAAAGACTCCAATTTGGCACGAGTCAATTTGATGTTCAGATGTTTAGGACCACTGGCATCCGCAGTCACATAAGGCAAATTGACATCAGTTTGTTGGCTAGAAGAGAGTTCAATCTTGGCTTTTTCGGCACCCTCTTTCAAGCGCTGCAAAGCTAAGGGATCATTTTTTAGATTAATGCCCGTGTCTTTTTTAAATTCATCAACCAAATAGTTAATGATGCGTAAATCAAAATCTTCACCGCCTAAAAAGGTGTCACCATTAGTGGATAACACTTCAAATTGATGCTCGCCATCCACATCAGCGATTTCAATGATAGAAATATCAAAGGTGCCCCCGCCTAAATCGTACACGGCAATTTTGACATCTCCCCGTTTTTTATCCATGCCATAAGCTAAAGCAGCCGCCGTGGGTTCGTTGATGATACGTTTGACCTCTAAACCGGCAATACGACCAGCGTCTTTAGTCGCTTGGCGTTGTGAGTCATTAAAATAAGCAGGGACGGTAATAACGGCCTCATTGACTGGCTCACCTAAATAGTCCTCTGCTGTTTTTTTCATTTTCATCAAGACACGAGCGGCGATTTCGGGTGGTGCCATTTTTTTACCCTTAACGCCTACCCAAGCATCGCCATTATCCGCTTCGACGATTTTGTAGGGTACCATGTCCACATCGCGCTGTACGACTTGGTCTTTATATTTGCGCCCAATGAGACGCTTAACGGCAAATAAAGTCTTATCTGGATTGGTGACCGCTTGACGTTTAGCGGATTGTCCCACTAACACTTCATCATCGTTGCTATAAGCGACGATAGAGGGCGTGGTACGACCACCTTCACTGTTTTCAATGACGTGGCAATTTTTTTCTTCCATGACAGCGACGCAAGAATTGGTCGTCCCTAAGTCTATTCCAATGATTTTGCTCATAAATCTATTTTCCTTATTAAAGTAGCGTTTTTGATTTAATGCGTTGATATAGGGTGTTAAGCTTCATTTTCAATCGGATCTTCTGCTTTAACAGCCTGTGCGACCACCACCCGTGCGGGACGCAATAGGCGATCATTGAGTTGATAGCCTTTTTGATGGATATGTAAGACGGTCCCCTCTTCTGCATCCGCTGAGGGCTGCATCACCATCGCTTCGTGCCATTGCGGATTAAATTTTTCATTGAGGGGATTAATTTCCACAATATCAAATTTTGACAAAGTGTCAGTCAACATTTTTAAGGTCAAATCCATCCCTTCACGCACAACTTCAAGCTTGGTTTCTGATTGAGCAGCCGCCTCTATGCCTAATTCCATGCTGTCTTTAACCGCAAGCAAATCAGTGGCAAATTTTTCTAAGGCATATTTACGCGCCTTTTCTAAATCGCGTGCCATGCGTTTTTGTAAATTATCGTACTCCGCTTGTTTACGGAGCAGACTTTCCCAATGATTATCCGCTTTTTCTGTGGCTTCCGCTAACTGACGGGTTAAATCCTCGATGGAGGGGGACTCAGGCGACTCATCACTCACTTGATCAGTTGGCGGCGTGGTTTTTGTTTGCTCTGCCTGAACTGACTCATCATTACTCATAGAAACTCCCACTGAAAGTTAACGAATTTTGGAGTCCAAAGCTTTAGCTTTGGACAAGGGGCAGTAATAGGGATAAATTAGTGATGGTTCAAGGCTGAGCCAAGTAATTTAGCAGTTAAATCGACAATTGGAATGACCCGTTCATAAGGCATCCGCGTTGGACCAATCACGCCGAGTACGCCAATCACAGAGCCTTTGACGGTATAAGGAGAAGTAATCACGCTACAATCATATAACACCTCATAGCCTGACTCTTCGCCAATAAAAATCTGTAGATTTTGAGTCTTGATCGCTTGATCAAGTAAATGCAAAATATCGCGCTTTTCGTTAAAAGCCACAAATAAATCACGTAATTTTTCCGCCTGACACAATTCGGCCACTTCCATGAGATTAGTTTGCCCAGCCATCACAAAATCGTGTGGCTCGCTATCCTTATTCTCAAAAGCTTTCTCTGCCATTTCGATGACGGCAAGCATCATTTTATCCATATTTTCGCGGGTTTCTCGCAACTCACGTAATAAATCTTCACGCACATTTTTAATATCTTTACCAACAAAAGCCTCATTCAAATAATTGGCGGCACTTTGCAATTGGGCTGGAGAGTATGTGCGGCTGGTGTGTATAATGCGATTTTCGACATTCTGTTCGTTAAACACCAATATAACCAAAACACGTTTTTTGGAGAGAGATAGAAATTCAACTTGACGCAAAGCTTTATAATCGTGTCGAGCTAACATAACCACACTGGCTAAATGGGTAGTTTCTGATAATAAATTAGAAGTTTGCTCCAGCAAACGCTGATTGTTGTATTTTGGTATAAACTGGCGACGCAAATGCTGTTCTTCTTCACGATTCAAAGGTTTAACTTGCAATAGCGTATCAACAAATAACCGATAACCACGCACCGTAGGAATACGCCCTGCCGATGTATGCGGAGAACTCACCAAACCCATTTCTTCCAAATCAGCCATCACATTACGGATGGTAGCGGGGCTAAGATCGAGGGCAGCATCGCGTGACAATGTGCGTGAACCAATCGGTTGTCCTTCACGGATATAACGATTGACTAACACTTTCAACAAGTGTTGGGCACGTTCACTTATTTTGTTATAACTGAGCATATGATCTCACCATATTATTGTTAAAATAGTATCTTTGCATTTTTCCACCTAAGCTAAAAATTATGTTTAAAAAAATAGGGCTTATTGCCAAACGGGGTGAGCCAAAAGTTAAAGATTGCCTAGAAACCTTGGTCGATTTTTTGCACAAACGTCAACTGGATATAGTGATCGACTCCCTTAGTGCAAGCCTATTGCCCCAAATGAATTTGAGCATTGCTGTTAATGTAGAGGCATTAGCTGCCCGCTGCGATTTGATCATTGTGGTTGGCGGAGATGGTACCCTATTACAGGCGGCTCGTTCATTAGCCAAACATGATGTAAACTTATTGGGTATTAATTTAGGACACTTGGGCTTTTTGACCGATATTTATCCAACAGAAATGGATAAATATTTAGCTGAGATTTTAGACGGTGCTTTTATTGAAGAAGATCGCTTTTTAATTTCTGCACAAGTCCATCGCAATAACCATTGCCTTACATTTTGTAATGCTTTGAATGATATAGTGATTTATCGCAGTACGATATCACACATGATCACCTTTGAAACCACGATTAATGGACATTTTGTCAATCGTCAACGTGCTGATGGTTTAGTGGTGGCAACGCCCACGGGCTCGACCGCCTATACACTTTCAGCGGGTGGACCTCTCTTATATCCTTCTTTGAATGCTTTACTACTGGTAACGATTTGCCCTCATACACTTAGCAACCGCCCACTTGTGGTTGATGGTGATAGTTGCATACAAATTACCATAGACCCTGAGCAAATGGGAGAGGCACAATTAGACGGGGATGGTCTGTTATGTCAGAGACTTCTGCCAGGTGATCGCATTGTCATTGAAAAACAGCACACTATTCGCTTGATCCATCCACAAAAACATGATCATTATGCCACGCTACGTGCGAAATTGGATTGGAGTTAGTCAAATTATAACTAATAACTGATAACTGAAAAAACGTGTTGCACTATTTACAGATTGAAAATTTTGCCATTGTTGAACAGTTGAAATTGCACCTAGACACTGGGCTCACCATCATCAGCGGTGAAACGGGTGCTGGTAAGTCCATTTTAATTGATGCCCTCAGCCTCGTACTCGGTGAAAGAGCTGATAGCAGTATTGTGCGACAAGGCACCGCACAAGTTAATGCCGTCTTCACATTGCCATCCACTGCACTGACCTGGTTGCAACAAGAAAATTTGAACCATGGCGACGAATGTATTGTGCGTCGCGTGATCAATCACAATGGACGATCACGGGGCTATATCAATGATCAGCCCGTTTCAATGCAAACTTTACGCAAATTAGGTGAATATTTAATAGATATTCATGGGCAACATGCTCATCAATCTTTGCTCAAAAATGAACAACAACGTCAATTAGTCGATGAAATGGCAGACGATAAAAGTGTTTTAGAACAAGTCATGCAAATTTATCAACGTTGGAATTCATGCAAAACAGCCCTAGATGCTTTGGGCGGAGAAGATCGTGAAGCTAAAATTGCCTTTTTGCGTTATCAAGTACAAGAACTTGAACCCTTTGAATTAACCACAGAAGCCATAGATCGTCTGGATAAAGAACTTCACCGCTTAGCCAATGCCCAGAAATTATTAGATAACAGTCAACGTGCGCTATCGCTACTTGATAATGATGAAAGTGAAAGCGGATCAACATTATCTGCTCTCAGCCAAGCGAATCACTTTTTAGAAGAAGTGCAACAACATGATTCTCAGCTCAGTAATATCACGACATTATTAGAAAATGCCATCATTCAAACACAAGAAGCGGTGGGAGAATTGCGCCATTATCTGCATCATTTAGATATTGACTCTGCCCGTTTAGAAGAAGTTCAACAACAAATTGCCACGCTTCAAGATATAGCACGCAAACATAGAATCCGATTTGTCGATTTGCCCGCGCATTTTGAACAAATGATTCAACAATTGAATGAATTAGAAAATTATGAAGAAAATGCGACCCGTTTGGAGACTCAACTCGCACAAGCCTTGCAAGACTATCGCATCGCCGCCGAAGCTTTGCATGATCAGCGCCTCCAAACAGCGCAACGATTATCTCAACAAATTTGTGCCGAAATGTATCAACTGGGCATGACAGGGGGACGCTTAGAGATTACGGTCAATCCCAATGAAGACACGCTCCCTACGCCAACAGGCACCGATAGGATTGAATTTCTAGTCTCAACCAATCCCGGACATCCGCCTAAACCATTGAATCAAGTCGCATCGGGCGGCGAATTATCGCGGATTAGCTTAGCCATACAAGTCATTACGGCACAACGCAGCGGCGTACCCATCTTAGTATTTGATGAAGTTGATGTCGGCATAGGCGGTGGCGTTGCTGAAATTGTCGGACAACTATTAAATCATTTAGGGCAACAACGACAAGTCTTGTGCATCACCCACTTACCACAAGTGGCTTGCCAAGGGCATCATCACTTACAAGTCAGCAAAACTTTTAAGCAACAAAGTACCCAAACTTGCATTACCGTTTTAGATAATCAACAACGTGTTGAAGAAATTGCACGTATGTTAGGCGGCGTGGAAATGACTTCGCAAACTTTGGCACATGCACAAGAAATGTTGCAACGGAGTGGCGCAAAATAAATGCTTAAATCTGAACTCATCCTGCCCCGCCTCAAAAAACGGGGAAATCAAGTCATACCGCTCGCCTTGCCTCAAGATTATCACTATTTAAAGATAGCGAATGACTTAATACTCTTCGTCAAAGCACACATCGGACGTAGCCGAGGAGAATTGGATGATGGGCTCCGGGCTTATGAGGGTGAAAGTTTGGACTATCGCATCATTCGCGGATTAGCCAATGTCTTAGTGAGCCGCTGCGTTTTTGGACATGATCCGCCCATCAACCCAATCGAATTACGGATGGCACTGTTTGAACAAGGACCAGTCACCATCAAAAGCGATTTATTGACCGTGACGACACGAGAACAAGCTGTGGCAGAAACCGCCACAAAATTAGGCATCAGCCCTAAACAGATTGAACAAGCCTTATTTGCAGATTTACTTGAAGAAAGGATATTACTCAGCACCGGACAAATAATAAATCCTGTGGACTTGATAGCCCGTTATAATTTAGAAGTAGCGCGGGGCTTATTCTATTGGACGCGAGAAGTCGATATTATTGTACGTGACGGTTACAAAGACTTATTTAAATATATAAAGCTCTTTAAATTGATGCACACGGTTTATCCAATCCCTGAACATGGATACAACGTTATCTTACATGGACCAATTTCACCCTTTGTAAAATCAACGATTCGATATGGTCTGCAATTTGCGAAATTTATACCCGCCCTGTTGTTGTGCAAAAGTTGGCGCATGGATGCAGAAGTACATCTCCCTGAAAGGAAAGCGCTGCATTATACCTTAGATGATCGTACCCCCTTACGCAGCCATTTTAAGGCATCGAATCTATTTGATAGCCGGCTCGAAGCGGATTTTGCGTCAGAATTTGAAGAAAAATATGGAGGAACTAAACGAAAATGGGAATTAGCGCGAGAGGATGAACTGATTGTGGTGAGTGACACGGTGATGATACCCGATTTTTCTATGACACATCGCAAAGATGGACGACGTGCGCTGATTGAAATCATTGGCTTTTGGCATCCCCAATATTTGCAACGAAAATTGCGAAAAATTCGTGAAGCAGGGCGCAGTGATCTTATATTATTAGTTTATGAAAGTGCCAATGTTGCCCAAGGGGTATTTGAAGAAATTTCGGCAGGAGAAGTCCTCACTTTTCGGAAAAAACCGGTGCTGAAGGATGTGTTGGCGGCGGTGGAAAAGTGTGCGGTTTAAACTTTACTCCTCGTTCCCACGCTCTGCGTGGGAATGCCTGCCTGGACGCTCCGCGTCCTGCAACTTAACGGACATCGAAATGATTTTTTTCAAGGTGAAGCCATCATAGTCATTCCTAAAGAGATTGACCGAGACACCCGATAAATTGTAGGTGTTGCAATAGGGGATCGTCCCCGTCAAACTGATGAGATTACAAAAACATGAACAAAAACAAATTTGAAATATTTCAGCCCGAACTCAGGCTTAAAAAACTCTCTTTGGAAAATTTTAGAGGGTTTGATAAACTGGAATTGGCATTACAAGCGGATTTAACGGTTTTGATAGGCAAAAATGGTTCGGGCAAAACGGCTATTTTAGACTGTATTGCTAAGTTGCTCACGGATTTTGAAAATAAAATTAGAGCGAATGGCGAGAGGAAAGAATTGAGAAAGGTTTTTGGTAGCTTGGATATTAAAACGGGGACAAAAAAATCAATTAATACACTGTTTTTATCTTTTGCTAATCAGGAGTTTTGGTGGGAAAACAGTTTGGGTGAGCAACTGGGTTTAAAACACTGCGATTTTAGCCAGTTAAATGAATTAATTGGGCGTTTTTATAGTCAAACAGAATTTAATCTGCCATTAATGGTTTATTATCCTGCCAGTAATGCGCCAGTAAATACCATTGATTTTAAAAATGCCAGCGATGATTTTGATACTTCAGTTTGGACTGCTTATGATAAGGCTTTAGATAGTAATAGCTTTGATTTTATCAGCTTTTTTAATTGGTACAAGTGGCAAGAAAACATTGAAAAGCAATTGGGCGAAAACCTAGTTATTAATGTAGTGCGCGATGCCATTTACCAAATTTTGAGTTTTGATAATCAGCAATTTAATCACTTATCTATTAATTGGCTCAATAATCCCAGCGGTGAAATTATTATCCATAAAGATGAAATTCCTTTAAATATTAATCAATTGTCATCAGGTGAAAAAACCTTATTATCCTTGGTAGCGGATTTAGCACGTCGTTTAGCCATAGCTAATCCACACCGAAAAAATCCATTATTAGGTAATGGGGTGGTATTAATTGATGAAGTGGATTTGCATTTGCACCCACGCTGGCAACGGGCTGTTATTCCACAATTGCAAAAAACATTTCCCAATTGTCAATTCATTGTCACCACGCATTCTCCTTTGGTATTAAGTCAGGTGTCACCGCAAAATGTGGTGATTTTAGAAGATTTTAAAGCGGTGAAAAATATACCCCATACTTTTGGCAGAGATACCAATTCTCTTTTATATGAATTAATGGGAGTGACACAACGTCCAGAAGAAATGCAGCAAAAACTCAATGAAGGTTACGATTTGATTGATAATGGAGAATTAGAACAAGCACAAGCCTATTTTAAAAAACTTTCTGAACTGTTTTTAGGTGCTAATGATCCAGATATTGTACATAGCGAAACAGTGATCAACTTTATGAAAGATTAATATGAAACATATTATCAAAGGTAATGCGCCCGATTCTATGCTTATTTATCGCAAACAAGCTGATGCCTGTTATGAGGATTATCGGAAAAATTGCGTGAGTTTCTGCTTGAGGAACAAGGCTATATTTGTTGCTATTGTATGCAGCGTATTAGTGCTGAACGGATGAAGATTGAACATTGGAAACCACAGAGTCAATATACTAAATTACAATTGGATTATCGGAACTTACTGGCAGCTTGTGAAGGCAATGAAGGCAATCCGCGTCAATTACAACATTGCGATACACGCAAAGGTGATAAAGAAATCATTATTAATCCAGCCGATAGTCAAAAAAACTGTGAGCAATACCTGAAATATAGTAGCAATGGTAGAATTTACTCTGATGATCCTATTATTGATAACGATTTGAATAATATATTGAATTTAAATACACAAACCTTGATTAATAATCGTAAAAAGGCACTGAATACAGTCATTCAAGAATTGACTCGGATAAAAGGTAAAAAAGCCGTATGGCCAATTCAAGCCGTTTACCAAAAAATTCAGGCTTACGAAACTAAAGAAAAATGCAAAAAATATAAGCCCTATTGCCAAATGATAGTGCATTTTTTGAATAAACGTTTTAGAAAAGAATTAATCAGCTAATCTCATCCTTTGTATTAATGTTACTCTGTTTCCACAAACCTGACGATAAAGACTTTAAAGCTAAAATCCTATCCTTAGTCCAAGCTACAGGGGCTTAAATAGTTGCTGGTTCAGTACTTATATGACCTTACAACCTTTTAAACACCAACAAAATCTCATTAGCCTCTTTGCCCAGCACAAAGTCGCTGCTAATCTCTTAATGCTGATGATGATTATGGCAGGAATCTCGGCGTTGGGTCAACTCAATACGCAAATATACCCCACGTTTGCGTTGGATCAGATCACAGTCACTGTCATTTTGACGAGGGCATCCATATTCTCTGGCATGTGAAAGAAAGTAACGACATCAACATCACGAAGTGGGCGGTTTTGACTGTTTTCAATCGCCTACCATCCAGCCATTGAAACCCGTTGTTCAACCCGATTTGATGAATGGCTGCCCTATAATCCAAAAAGCCGTTTAATATCAGTCTCCTTTCAGGGGAGTGAGAAAAGCGATCCACAATATCCATCAGCGTTACCCGATAAGGGGAGCGATCTGGACTATGTCCCTGTTGTCCGGGGCGAATAGGTGGCAAAACGTCGCTTATGTTATTTGGTATTATCATTTTTTTTTATCCAATACCTTGGGTAAATTTAGCATAAATGGTGGCTCCCACGCACATTTTTGTCGGTGTAGCTCAACTGTGCATGGAGAGAGGTAGGACGCACCCTGAACGATCTTATCCTCAATCACTAAATAACCAATAAATGGCAGCACCAACCATCCCACCTCCCACTGTTGTTCCAACTTGAGCCGCACATTTGTTCTGATTTTCAGCATCTTGGCAAAAAATCTTAATAGCCTTGGCCGAATTTTCGACAGTCTTAGAAACTGTACCCACACCCTTAACAACTTTAGTTACAGTTATCGTCCCAGCAAACGCAAACGCTGACGCTGACGGACTAACAAAGCAAAACGAAGCCAGCAATACCACAATAAATGAATTATATTTTAACATAGCCTAATATCCTTGAAAAAAAGTTAATTGGTGAAATTTATAAAACAAATACAATATATACTATGTATTGTGTCTTTTCTTGTGTGTGCAGGATAACTGGTAGGATTTAGCTGATAAACGAGCAAATAGTCATAATAGTGCCCCGTTTTCCTTATCGATTTTAGACTCGTTTTTGAAAAGCATCGCAAAGATGGACGACGTGCGCTGATTGAAATTATTGGTTTATGAAAGTGCCAATGTTGCCCAAGGCGTATTTGAAGAAAATGTGTGAGTTGTCCGACAGACGTTGTACTCACCACCGCGATCAAAAACTTGAACATCGAGTTATGCTATCATCTATTATTAGAATATACATCATTGAATCAAACTACAATTGTAGAATGCCAATTTAATTGGAGATTTGTAAGGAGAAAATTATGACCCTAACACTTGAAATTCCAGTGACTTCTTTGGAGAATATCCCTTTTGGATACAAAAAGAGGTTGGAAGAACGTACTCTGCTTCAGATTTATGAGGATGGTTATATTTCTCAGAGAGAGATTGCTCAAATATGCAGGAAAGATTTTGACAAGGTACTTTCGCAATTTCGTATTGGCTCAACTAAAAATAGAGTAACCCCTGAACTCTTGCAGCAAAGAAAAAAGTATTTTTCTGAAATAGGAAAAGGTACGGGGGACGGAGAATGGGATGATATATTGCATAAGATAGTATCTTCTCGGTTTGATAAAGAGGAACCTCCTTTTTTATAAGGGATTTTTAGGGTATAAATATGAAAGACGAAAATAAAAAGTATCTCTTAGATACGAATCATTGTGTCTATATTCTAAATGCTAAAAGAAAACCAGAAAGTAAGCAATCTGAAATGGAAAAAAATACCGTTAAGGCTGCATCTTATTGTTTGGATTCGTTTATTCATCTAAGCAAGCGTAGGGTGCGTCCCACGCACCAATTTAAACCTAATATAGCGGTGCGTAGGACGCACCCTACGCTGGCTAATCCCTGTCGTTAAGGTTTATTGAGGCACCCGATAAAGTAGTGTCTCGATAGTAGATTTAGCAAGCGTAGGGTGCGTCCCACGCACCTTTTAATATATTGTTTCCTAATTCACAATGGCTTATTTAAGTGGGTTTGTACATTGCTTAATAAATGCTCTACTCGCTCATGCTCCGTGCCTTCATCGCTCAAGTGAAAGAAATACATAACCCCTGCTCCTACGCCAACAGCTAATAGCCCTACACCGGTGGCACTGATACCGGCTAAAACAGTTGTTCCAGCCGCAACACCGCCACCACCGCTTGCCAAAGTCCCACCACCTAGCCAGGCTAAGGTTGCATTGGCAGCCGCCGCACCTGATAGACTACCAATGGCAGTACCAGTACTCGCGGTTGCTCCAATCATGCCGGCGAGACCGCTTGCAAATGTAAGGCCTGCCCCACCACCCAAAGCAGCACCACCCAATGCCCATGATCCATAAGATGCAATACTAGATACCATGCTTCTATTTGCGGTTTTTAAATCACCATAACCTAATAAATAGGCGCCATACGAAAAAACAACACCACCAACTAAGCCACCACCAACACTACTTAATAGTGTTGTAGCTGTTTTTCTGGCGGCTAATGTTGATAGTAACCTAGATTGGCTATTCATCAATGAACGTTGGATAAATGTGCCAGTCAATGTACCACTATAAACACTTATCCCCCCTAATATTGTCATAGCCCCAACTTTTTGCCAATTAACTTTTTGACCGGAATTCAATTGAGTTAGCAATTCAAAAGCACCGGCAATTCCAATACCTGCTAATCCACCATTTAATCCGCTTTGATGAGCTATTTTTAAGGGGGAAGGAACAATTAATTTTCCATAAGTGGTACGGACAAGGGTTGGATCAGCTTTGCCAAGTATATGTTTGGTACGGACTGTCTGTATAACCAAACGACCTTTTTTATGCGCCTTTATGACTTCACTTGCTGCTTTTTTGGCTGCCAGTGTTGCTTTTGGACTCTTTAAAGTTCGTTTAGCAACTTCAAGAGTATATTTTGCAGTACCTTGTCTGTCGCCATAATACTGTTTTAAGGGACTTTTTCCCCCTTTGGCTTCGACAACAACAATTTTTTTTCCGGAACGATAAACTTGATCAAAACCTTTTCCTTGCCCCGGCTTTCCTTGATAAATCGGCTTAAACCCCATGCGACGAGCATATTGACGTGCGCCGGCATCACCAATTTTCTCTATTGACTTGGCTTTACCATTCACATTATTCGCATCCTTAAGCTGCTTATATTCATTACGCCGATTTTTAATACCAAGGCGCACCCCACTTTTGTTCGCTTGAGTGTAGAATTGTATCCTTTGATGTGCTATTTGCATTTTTTGTGAAGACAAGGGAATAAGAAATCCCGTTGTTGCTGAAATGCCAAAAACAATCGCTTCTGTTTTAGAAATAAAGGGATTCTCATAGGATTGCGTGTCTGCAAAAACGCTATTAGACAAGAAGCAAAGGCACAACAACGTACCCAGATAAGTTTTCATTATCTATCATACCTCCATAAAGTTAAAAATTGGATAAGGGTTTTTTATCCATCAAAGTCATTTTTGAGGAAAGCGGAATTTTCTGATCATCACGCAGTTCAGCATAAAATTTTTGGAACGCTTCATTATAAGCCGTTTGTGCTGGGGTAGAAAGATAGCGAATATCTATGTTACCAAGGAATCTAATTATTCCAGAATAGACGCGATCTTCATCAGTAAACCCCGCACCTAATTCATCCTGATAACGATTGTAAAAAGTGGTTATTTTCATAATCGCCCATTGTTCATATTTGCGAGTTTGCTTTGCTTGCCAGTTTGCGATTTGATTGTTCACTTCTTCCATCCAAGCTTGGGCTTTTTCAAGAGCTTCTACCGAAGACAATTGACTGGATTTTTCAGCAAGTAGTTGTCGAAATTGGCTCAATTGTTCGATAGCTTTTTGAGCTTGAGTGCGTTTGTCAATTTTAATTTGCTCTGATGCTTGCACAATTTCATGCAAAACAGTCTCAGATTGTCGTTTGGCAATTTCCTGTTTGGCTTGCTCTAGTTGTTCGGAGAGGGTAGCAATTTGCGTTTTTGCCATTTCCATATTTGGCGCGACTAAAACCAATTGCCGAATAATGGATTCTGCCGAAGTTAGATAATATAAAACCAAATCGGATTGTGCCGGCTCGTTTTTAGCGTTATCAATAAATTGCGTGGCGCGTTGCGCGAGTGTCGAGATAGTGTTAGCGGCTTGGGCAGTTGCCAATTGTTGTTCAAGCGTCGCTATTGTGTTTTCCAATTGCGTTATTTGGTGAGCGATTTTTGAGGAGTCGTTCGGTTTGAGAATATTGGCATCAAGTGATTGTAACGCAAATATATTTTCTTTTAAGGTTTCTACATGTAGCGCTGGATTGTCAGCAGATGGATTTTGGGCAAGCAATTCATCAGTTTGACTCAGCAAAGTTTTAACAAATTGGGCTGTTTCCATCTGACTTGCCTGAGTCATTTTATCAACGATTGATTGTTTAAATTGGGCAATGTCAGTCAATGCTTGTTGCAATTTCTCAATGTCTTGAACCGGGACATAGAGTGCTTGGGTACGCATGAAAGTATTCATGTCGCCTAACACATTGAGAGCCATTTCATAATCACTATTGTCAATCCGTTGGCGACAATAATCCAACACGCTTTGTTGATAACGGTTAATTTTATCCCAATTGCCAGGTGCTTGACTGATGCCATTACTAAAATATAGCCCTGCATTAGCCAGATCGCCTTGTTTGAGCAAAGCTTCGGCTTTTACAAAAGCTTGATCGGTTTTGGGGTGGTGGCGATTTTTTGGCCTGATGCCGGTTTTTTTAGCCAATTCTTGTTCAAGATGTTGAACATCCAATCGTAAGTCATCAAGCGATGTTGCAAAATTGTCGATGGTTGCGATATTGTTACCAGCTTTGCCAGCGTAAAACGCCATAATAATACCCACACTAAAAATAACTATAAATACGAAAAGTGCTTTTAGGTTCATTGTTTATCTCTCTGTTGGCTTTGCTTTGATAAATGTCTTTTTGTGTAGATTTCAACTAAGCTACATATGCTCATTTACATCTGATAAACGGTCATATCTTGCGAAAAAAAATTGGGCACAAGTCACTGCTAAAGAATAAGGGTAGTTATGCAATGTGGAGAATAGCGAGCGTCCCACCTTTTAATATAATTAATATGGTATCGGTGTTAATGGTGCTATATAAGGGTGCGTAGGACGCACCCTACGCTTGCTCAATCACTAAATAACCAATAAACGGCAGCACCAATGGCACCTGTATATATTCCAACTTGAGCAGCATCCGCATTAGATTCACATTCGTTCGGATTTACAGCATTTTGGCAAAAAAGCTTAAACATATTGGCCGAAATTTTGACAATTTTAGAAACTGTACCCACACCCTTAACAACTTTAGTTAAAGTAATTGTATTAGTCTCAGCAAACGCTGACGGACTAACAAAGCAAAACGAAGCCAGCAATACCGCAATAAATGAATTAAATTTTAACCTAGCTTAATATCCTTGAAAAAAAGTTAATTAGTGAAATTTATAAAACAAATACAATATATACTATGTATTGTGTCTTTTCTTGTGTGTGCAGGATAAGTGGTAGGATTTAGCTGATAAACGAGCAAGTAGTCATAATAGTGCCCCGTTTTTATTAGCCTTATTGATTTTAGACTCGTTTTTGAAAAGCATCGCAAAGATGAACGACCTGCGCTGATTGAAATTATTGGTTTATGAAAGTGCCAATGTTGCCCAAGGCGTATTTGAGCGAGCGTAGGGTGCGTCCCACGCACCAATTTAAACCTAATATAGCGGTGCGTAGGACGCACCCTACGCTGACTATCAAGTTTTTTTTGCTTGACAAAATTATATTGTCTGTGAAAATATTTACCTTTGGTGCTAAAGTCAACGGCTTACAAAAAAACTTATCGGAGATAATGATGCAAGCTATCGAATTTACTTATGAATCACACGAGGGTGTGATTAAAATTCCAGAACGCTACAAGGATTGGTTTAAAAAACAGGTAAAAGTCATTTTGTTGGCTGTGGAGTCTAAACATATTCGCCAACCACAAGATCAGACAAAGGAGGAGGTAAGACGTTTTTTTGAAAAACTCCAAATTGATTTGAGTGGATACCATTTCAATAGGGAAGAAGCTAATGAGCGATAATCATCGTTTTGCTGATAGCAATGTTTTGATATACGCGGTGGATGTTGATAGTCCAAAAAAGCAAATCGCTATCCCATTGCTGTTAACAGGGCCTCTCATTTCAACACAGGTTGTCAATGAATGCTCAAATGTGCTGCGTAAAAAGTTTCAACTGGATTACACGCGCATTGCCGAAATCATTGACAACTATCTGAAAACGGTCACAGTCGTACCTGTTACCATGCAAACGATCAATATCGCCTGGAAAATGGGCGAAAAATACGGTTATTCCTACTACGATAGCCTAGTCATTGCCAGTGCTTTGGAAAATGATTGTACCATTTTCTATTCTGAAGATTTACAGCATGGGCAAGTGATTGAGAACCGTCTTCGCATTGAGAATCCATTTTTAAGCTCGTAGGTTGGGGTTCCTATCGTCACCCAACCTACGAGTAATCCATGCTACGCTTGCTATGACGCATCGCAAAGATGGACGACGTGCGCTGATTGAAATCATTGGCTTTTGGCATCCCCAATATTTGCAACGAAAATTGCGAAAAATTCGTGAAGCAGGGCGGCGTGATCTTATATTATTAGTTTATGAAAGTGCCAATGTTGCCCAAGGGGTATTTGAGGCGGGAGAAGTCCTCACTTTTAGCTTAGGAAAAAACCGGTGCTGAAGGAAGTGTTGGCGGCGGTGGAAAAGTGTGCGGTTTAAACTTTACTCCTCGTTCCCACGCGGAGCAAAAATGCCACCAACGCCCCAGGGCAACCACTAGGGTGTTGCCCCTACGGAGGACCGCATTTTATGTAGGGGCAATCCTTTATGGTTGCCCCTGTTAGAAGGTGGCATTGACGCTCTGCGTGGGAGACGCAGTAACTTCGCTGTGCTTCGTTCCTGCCTGCTTGGACGCTCCGCGTCCTGCAACTTAACGGACATCGTTTTTAACTAACGTGCTCAAGCGAGCGTAGGGTGCGTCCCACGCACCTTTAATATAATATGGTATCTATCTGTGTTAATGGTGCTATATAAGGGTGCGTAGGACGCACCCTACGCTCGCTTTGGAATTCCTAATGAAGAGCAATTGGTAGATACACCCTATCAATTGTTTGAAATATCGCTCAGTCAAGGAAGAGCGCATGGTTTTTTCATTGAGAATATTGCTTATATAGTCTGGCTTGATCCTGACCATAAACTTTATCAGAAGAAAAAGTAGAGGTTTCAAGCATTATTTGTCGTCAAACAGTACCTCCCATTGCGAAAGCCAGCGATTTTAAAATTCAATTTGCAATAGCGAGCGTAGGGTGCGTCCCACGCACCTTTGTGTCGGTGTAGATCAACTGTGCATGGAGAGAGGGTGCGTAGGACGCACCCTACGCTTGCTATGCAATAGCTTAACCGTTTCAACTGAAATCCCCCGCAATGCCGCCACTTGGGCATCAGACATTGAAGTGCTACAAGGGGACTGGATGATAGGTGATATTGCCGAAATATCGGCAGATAGCGTTAGCGGCAAGCCGCTTGCCAGTAGTAGTATAAACAAATGACCAATCATAAATCGCCATTTTTTGAGGTATAAATTCATAAGGCTCTCCCGATATACATATTAGAAGTTGCAACAAAATTTCACATCAAACTGATCGAGCAATCATTTATAAAATAAAAAAGCATTAATCTTGATATAAGTTTATTTAATTTGATACAATGATAACTTGAAATAAAGAAAAGACTGAATTTTAAGCTGTCAAAGAATTCCTATTTTAATGGTTTTTTGGAGTCCAAGATTTATCTTGGGCGAGGCGGTTATTAATATGACAGACATAAAAGAGCGAGATCAACATTTTGCTACTCTAAAATCGAAGTATCAAGTGAGTGACGATTCGTCATCGTCTAGTCATTTGTACAAGGTACTAAAACAACTGGAATCTGGAAAGGCGCTTAGTGAGTCGGATATTAACTTTTTGAAAAAGCGCAAATTGACGAATATTCTTGCGGTTGACAAAGACGCTGCGAGTTTGATAATTGACCCAAAAAAGCACTTTGCCTCTCTCAAGTCAAAGTATGGCGTTTCGGACTATCAAGATAAATCACCTTCTAACCCGTTGTACGCTATTCTGCAAAAACTGGATAAGGGAAAGCGACTGGAACCCCTGGATGTGGCTTGGTTAGAGGAGCATCACATAAGAAATTCTTGGGGAGAAGGCAAACTGTTTTCTGGCAAGATTTTGATGGCTTATCACAGTCTCGAAGCCATTTTCTATGAACAGCAGTACAAACGTACTGGAAATAAATGGAATTTACCCAATGGGAGCAGTCATTGGCGTGGCGCAAAGCAACCGGAACGTGCGTTAACGCTGACAGAGAATCTGAATTTTGACACAATCAAGGAAAATAAGCTCAAGTCAGCTTTACTAACCACTAGAGGCGGTGCTTTTCGAGATCTTCATGATCTCGCTCAAGCTGAACAATGTGCGCGAAAAGCTATTAAGTATCAGCCGAGTAGTCATTACCCTTACACTTTGATGGGTGCCTTATGTTATGAACGGAGAGAATACTATGAGGGTGATCACTGGTTTTCTGAGGCGATTAAACGCGGAGCTTCGCCCAGAGATCAAGATGCTGAAATTAAGCGAGTTATCAAGAATGCTGATAAGGATAAACGCAGGGAAGTCGCGGAGCATCTGCTGAAAAAAGACCCTGTGCAGTATAAGTGGGCGAAGAAATACATTGTCGATAAACATTCTTAACTTTGCCATCATTAGGAGCAAAACTTAAAGGCCAATCCTGCTTATTTTTTAAAAAAATAGCAAGCGTAGCAAGCTACGCTCGCGTAGGGTGCGTGCCACGCACCTTTTAATATAATTAATATGGTATCGGTGTTAATGGTGCTGCTATAAGTACTGAATCAGGAATTTTCGGGTATTTTGGAGTCCAAAGCGGCAGCGTAAGGACGTATGTTTCCAAAGCTAAAGCTTTGGACTCCAAAATACATTAAAACTTATGGTTCAGTACTTATAAGGGTGCGTAGGACGCACCCTACGCTCGCTTCCTGAACCTTTTGTTGAAAGAGAAAATTGGGCACAAGTCACTGCTAAAGAATAAGGGTAGTTATGCAAGGTATGTAGCGTATCCACATGATTATTATGTAAATCTCGGTGGATACGCTATCGCTTAAGGAGCCCTACAGGCCAGCTTAATTTAATGGCATTGGAGCGTAGGGTGCGTCCCACGCACCTTTTAATATAATTAATATGGTATCGGTGTTAATGGTGCTATATAAGGGTGCGTCGGACGCACCCGACGCTTCAATGCCACCAACGCCCCAGGGCAACCACAAGGGATTGCCCCTACGAAAAACGGCATATCATGTAGGGGCAATCCTTTATGGTTGCCCTGGGGCGTTGGTGGCATTGGGTTTGCAACCCCGTTCGTAACGTTAAATTAAATTTTGCGTGCCTGAGTGCTCTGAAACGTCGTCCGGCAGAGGAAAAATGTTTCACTTTTGGCGTAGGGCACCCATTAATCTGAATCAAAAGGAGTATTAAAATGATCATGTCCGCAGCAGACCAAACCAGATATCCGAGAGCGACCCGATATATCAGGAATAAGTTACCCAGAGTGATCCGCATTCCCGTGATTCGCAGGGCCATGCAGACGACAGGCCAGCTCAATCGTAGACAATTCCGGACCGCGTTGATGTGGGGCGCACAGCCGACGATTAGATTAGAATTGTCGCAGGGTTGACATCGTGCGCCCGATTCATTCCAAGACCGGGAAACAACACAATTGAAATCAGCGAAAGAATCTTCATGAATTTTGAAGCCGGTCGCGGCCGGATCATGGCCCGGGCCGGCGCAGTCCCCGCCCTCGGTGTCAATATCCTTCATGAGATGGTGCATTGGGGTGACAATCTCGACGGTGTCGATCGGCCAGGCGAAGAGGGAGATGAGTTTGAAATGCTCGTCTATGGCCGAAATCTCGGTTGCTGATCGACCCAACGTATGAACATGGGAGACTGAAAATGAAAAATTATTTGTTTTTTTTTATCACTGCATCAGGTTTATTGTTACCGGCCTCAGCCCTATCCAACGCTGGCCCACCAATTCCAGTGCCTCAAATTTCCATTGTCGAAGCGTGTACTGTAGCAATGGACTATTTTTACGTAAAGGAGACCCACCTTATAGATCCGGAGCAGGTTAGAGCACAAGAATACATTATTTTTTCAGCCAATTACACTAATCAGTTCCCAGACAATCCTGAAAACGAATGGGCCTGGAAAATCGTCTTTGTTCATCCTGTGCATAATGATCATTCTGTGGCATATAAAATTACCATAGACAAAAAGATAATTCTTCTGCATACGACAGAATAGATGCCATTTCGACCACAAAGGGAAAACAAAAGTTACGGGTAAATGATGCTAAATTCGTTAATTAGGGCTGTTTTTTTCGATGTGCTGGAGGCAGAGTCGCCGAAGCTCCGTTGGGCTAAACCACTGCGTCTCATTTCTGTGGGTTACGGTGACATAGTACTGGTGACATTGGCTGGCAAAATAATCGGTGCGGTGATCATGCTACTTGGAATTGGTATGCTTGTGTTACCTGCTGGTATGTTGGCATCACGTTTTTTTTCTCGTTCCGTTGCTCCGCAAAGGAATGCATGCCCGGACGCTCCGCGTCCTGCAAGCTTGTGCTTTGATTGCCTATTTTCGTCATGAGCAAGGTGGTGATAAGCTCCGAGAACTTTTGAAAACGCAAAATAACCGATTTTTCATGCACAGTATCAACTTGGGGGAAGTTTATTATGATACTTTGCGCGTTTCTGGGTTCGATAAAGCACAATAACTATTTGAAAAAGTAGAAAAAGTTCCAATTACTCTTATTTGGGAATTGGATGCTCCTTTCATTGAGTTGATAGGTAAATACAAAACTTCCTATAGAATTTCTTACGCTGATTGTTTTGTGTTGGCACTGGCTGAAAGGGAAAATGCCATTGTCATCTCGACGGTTCATCATGAATTTGATGTCATTGACGAGACTGGAAAATTGTTTTTTTATTGGTTGCGAAGTTGAAATGATTCATCAAATGTGCTGCCTCTAAACCACCGGAACCGCCAAAAACACAGACGGACTAACAAAGCGAGCGTCCCACGCACCTTTTAATATAATTAATATGGTATCGGTGTTAATGGTGCTATATAAGGGTGCGTAGGACGCACCCTACGCTCGCTGAAGGAAGTGTTGGCGGCGGTGGAAAAGTGTGCGGTTTAGTTTAAACGATCAGATCATCGAATAAAAGGAAGATTCTAATGTCTATCAATGATAAGACGACACAACTTGAAAAACCACACTTAAAACGTTTCACTGTAGAAAACTTTAAAGCGTTTCGCAAGTGTGTACTAGAGTTAGCACCCCTCACGATTTTGATTGGTGAAAATTCATCAGGAAAATCATCACTGTTACAAGCGCTCTTGTTGATTAAACAAACACTGGAATCACCAATAGGGGGAGGAATACTCAATTTAAATTCCCACTATGTGCAGTTTCGTCAATTTAGAGAAATTGTTTTTGGAATGCCCGCAGAAAAGGCAACAATAGGCTTTGAGCTTGAATTTGACACCTTGAAATTATATTTTAAAGTAGGTAGCACGGCTAAAAAAGAGGGAGTGACTTTACAGCAATTGCGTGTTAATGATGAGAACTTACCGGAAAAAAATAATTTATTAGAACTGCCTCATCTTTTATTCAGCGCGTTTGCCAAAGTTGGCTACATCCGCCCTATCCGCCCAGCCCCAGAGCGGTATTATACTTTGTATGGTATCAATCCTGATTGGATTGGTGTTCAGGCAGAAAATATTGCGGATTTTTTAGAATCAAATCCCGAAGTCAGACAAAAGGTGCAAAATTGGTTTGTCAAATCAGCTCAATTGGCAAATAAGGTACAATTCAAAAATGATACCCAACGCGGACAAATGGAAATCCTGTTTACTGAAGCCGCTACTGGCTTAGAAATAGATATTTCCCGCTTAGGTTTTGGTTATTCGCAAATTCTGCCGATTGTGGTAGCGACTTTTTCTCAGATGAATACACTGATTTTTGAAGCGCCAGAAATTCATCTTAACCCCAGTTTGCACGGAGCGTTGACTGATCTTTTCATTGAGGGAGCCTTAAATGGCAAACAAGTCTTAGTTGAAACGCACAGTGAGCATGTCATTTATCGCATACAACGTCGGATTGCTGAGGGCAAAATAGCGCTAAAAGATGTTGCTATTTATTATGTGCGGCGTGATGCTGAAGGTTCTGTCGCAGAACGTTTAGAGGTGACGACAGCGGGTGAAATGCCCAATTGGCCTGATGGATTCTTTGACGCTAGAATGCAAGATGTGTTTGCCCTCAAAAAATCACGCAATTGTTACTAACTGCTTATATGGATAAAATCTTATTAGTCCTTGATGACAACGAACCAAGCCAAGTCGCAAAGTTTTATTATGGAAAAAGTAACCAGATGAGTGCTGAAGTGAGAGATATTGTCGTTGACTGGTTGAGAGGACAGGGGCGCACGGTTAAACGGAAACCCGCTACCGTTAGTGAAAAAGCAATCAAAGATTGTAACCTGAAAGAGAATACACTTGATCCACTTTTGTGCCAGTTAGCCATTGCCAATCGTGGCGGTGCGCCAATTTGGACACTAGACTCAGATTTTTGGTGTGCCAACCCGTTTTATCCTGAAATAAAACCAACTTGTCCACAGGATGCTTTAGCCTCAGTGAGATAAATTAAGGTCTGTTAAGTCATTACTGCACAACGCAGCGGCGTACCCATTTTAGTATTTGATGAAGTTGATGTCGGCATCGGCGGTGGCGTTGCTGAAATTGTCGGACAATTATTAAATCATTTAGGGCAACAACGGCAAGTCTTGTGCATCACTCACTTGCCACAAGTGGCTTGCCAAGGGCATCATCATTTACAAGTCAGCAAAACTTTTAAGCTAGCCTAACGGGTGCGTCCCACGCACCTTTTAATATAATTAATATGGTATCGGTGTTAATGGTGCTATATAAGGGTGCGTCGGACGCACCCGACGCTTGCTTTGGACTCCAAAATACATTAAAACTTATGGTTCAGTACTTATAAGGGTGCGTAGGACGCACCCTACGCTTCAATGCCATTAAGTTAAGGTTTTTTGTAGGGTGGGTAGAGCAGAGCGCAACCCACCAAACCTTTGAAATTTCTAACAATGGTGGGTTTCGCTTTCGCTCTACCCACCCTACAATATCTCTTAACTTAATGGCATTGACCCTACGCTTGCTACTCAACTTCTCTCTTTGAGTTTATTTGATTTAGCAGAGTTGCGTCATGAAATTAGAGAAGAAAAAACTTAAATTGGTCAGAATGTCCGACAATAATAAAGATGATTATGTTGAAGGTGAGATGGCATTTCGATTTGGGATGGTATGGGAATTAACCACTGAGATCATGTCATTTCAAAGGGGGTTTGATGATAAATCAAGCTAGCCTAACGGGTGCGTCCCACGCACCTTTTAATATAATTAATATGGTATCGGTGTTAATGGTATTATATAAGGGTGCGTAGGACGCACCCGACGCTTGCTCCACCCCCCTTATTTCGTAAATCCCTGCGCTCCAAGTTTGATTTTTAAGATCATTTTTTGCTATTTTTTTGCTATTCTTTTTGGATTTTATTAAATGGGGAAAAGAAAAAACTGTGCCATTCGGAGTCCAAGATTTATCTTGGACAAAGTTTATTGAATTCCTTTTCGGTGATAATATCTTTTGTGCTTTCTAAACGATCAAGAAAAGATATACCATTTAGATGGTCATACTCATGTTGAAAGATACGCGCCAGAAAATCGCTAAACGTTTGTTCTTTAATTGAACCATCTCTGGTCAGATATTTTGTCCTGACCGTTTTATACCTTGGCACCAAACCGCGTATGCCCGGAATGCTCAGACATCCTTCCCAATCTTTATCTATCAATGATTGAATTGAAGGGCAGGTAATTGTTAAGTTAAAGTCGTTTGGAGATTAATTTTCAAGACTCAATAGAAAAGCACTAATATAGTCCCAATATCTGAGTCCCACTGTAATATTATTATGATCCGCGTCTGGAATGATTTCTTGCTGAGTGACACCGCCCCAAGCTTCAATCAAGGCAAAAGAATGCGAAGGCGGAATCATTTTATCTTTTGCCGCAATCAAAGCTAACATAGGTATTTTGACGGAGGGTGCCAGTGCCAATGAATCAAAATGGTGTTTGAGCAAGTATGACACGGGAACATAAGGATAATTTTTTTGGGCGATGTGCCTGATGCTGTCATAGGGCGATACCAAAATTACCCCTTTTAAAGGTCTTTGTGAAGCTAAATAAACGGCGACTCCAGTGCCAAGGCTGCGACCATAAGCCACAATTTTATTAGGCTCTACATCTGCCCTTTTAGAAAATGTATCATAAAGCAAAACGGCATCATTAAATAAATGCTTTTCGCTGGGAGTGCCCTCACTCAAGCCATATCCCCGATAATTGACCAATAACAATGACCAACCATTTAATGGCTCAAGTGCCGTCAACTGTCCCGATACTTCTTCCGCATTGCCACCAAAATAGATGATTAAAGGTGACTTTTTTTGTGCATTATTTTTTATATACCAGCCATGTAAGCGAATATTATCCGGCGTAGTTATTTGGACTTGGGCATTAGGATATTCTTTCCTAATCCAATTTAAGAGACTATTATCCATTTTGCGCTGTATAAAGATTAACTTGTCTTGCGCGAAGTATAATAATGGATATAATAGCAACGGGATCGCAATAATGACTCCAATGGTGATTCTTAATAAAGATTTTATTAATGGCATGAATTTTTCCTCAAACAGCTTTGCCCCGCGTCGCAATCTGGATTAATTAACAAAATACATTTTCATTTGACCTTTACCCTTGACAAATAAAGTTTCTCTTTCTAAAAACTGAAATTCATCTTTAACAAGCTGATAGGTGGTATCTGATACATTGATTTTCATGCTTTCAGAATAAGTTTCCATTCGACTGGCGGTGTTGATCGTGTCTCCAAAAACATCATAAATGTACTTTTTGATGCCCACAAGACCGCCCACAACTTTGCCAGAATGAATACCAATTCTAGGCTGCCATTTGATTTCACTGGTTTGATTCCGAACATTCAAGTATTCAATAATTTCAATGCCAGCATTGATCAGACTTTTCGCATGATTTTGATTCGGATTTGGCATCCCTGAAACGGCAAGGTAGGCATCACCTATCGTCTTAATACGTTCACAGTTGTTTTTCTCCATCATCTCATCAAAATGAGTGAAAATATCATTCAATTCATCAATGATGATTCTGGGCTCAAGGTTTGATGAGATTTCGGTAAATCCTACAAAATCTGAAAAGAAAACAGAAACATTTTCAAAAGGTTGCGGTTCAGTTTTGCCTGATGTTTTCAAATCATCTATTATTTGTGATGGCAAAAGATTTAACAATAATCGATCTTTCGTGGCGTTCAGTTCGCGCAATTCTTCTCTTTGTCTGGCTAATTTTTTCTGTTGATTGCGGAGCATCAGGTGTGTATTAACACGCGCTAAAACTTCTTCCTGTTGCAAGGGTTTTGTGAGATAATCCACCGCACCAACTTCAAAGCCTTTCACCTTATCCTTAGTCTCAGAGAGTGTCGTTATAAAAATGATCGGTATTTCTCGCATCTCTTCATTTTCTTTTATACGACGACAGGTTTCAAAACCATCAATACCCGGCATCATAATATCCAAAAGAATAATATCGGGTTTGATCTGAGTCAGCCCTTCAAGCGCTTTTTCGCCACTTTTGGCGGCAAATATTTCATAGTCAGACGGATTGAAATATTTGTACAATACCTTCAAACTGGTTGGACTATCATCAACGAGCAAAATAGTACTTTTTTGTGCAGTTGTCATTTTTTATCTCGCTTACTTTCAATGAGGTTACAAATTTCTTCGTGTTGAAATTCTTGAGCCAGTTGATTCACTTTCTGAAAAAATGGCGTATTTTTATCTCCCATTTTCTCAAGCCAACGAGCAATGCCGCTGCAATTTCCCTGTTTGGCGAATTCATAAAGCATCTGGAGGTTTGAGGGAAAATCTGGCTTTATTACTAGCTGTTGCTTGAGTGCTTGCTTGGGTGCTAAATCAAACCAAAAAAGACTGCCTTTACCAATCTTGCTCTCAACCTGCAAATCACTACCCATCAACCGAAGCCGTTTTTGGCTGATGGACAATCCGAGTCCAGTCCCTTCTTGTTTGTGTTTATCAAGCTGTTCAAAAGGCGAAAAAATGGCCTCTAATTGTTCTGGCGGAATGCCTATTCCATTATCGCTGACTCTAAAGCGAATATGGGTTTTTTGTTCGATGTATCCGACTTTCAAAGTCACTCCCCCATGTTCCGTAAATTTGATAGCATTACTCAGTAATTTAACTAAGATTTGGGCGAGTGATTTTTCATCAATATAAATCGCTTGTGGTAAATCTGAAGTGGTTTCATAACGAAATGATACCCCTTTTTTCTGTGCCTGAATCCGCACCAATTCTGAAATGTCAGTCAAAAATTTAGGCAAGTTGATTGAAGATTGAGGTATTGCCTCTTTTTTCGCTTCAACATTAGAAAATTCTAACATATCCTTGCTCAGCTTCAATAGGTAGTTGCAACTACGTTCTATGACATAGATAGCTGATAGTTGGAGTTCTGTCAATTTTTTATCTTTTTGAATAATTTGGCTGTATCTGACAATACCATTGAGCGGCGAACATAGTTCCTGGCTCATCTGGGCTAATAATTCATTTGTGCTGCGATTAGCTTTTTCTGCATCCTCTTTCGCTTTGATTAATTTTTGTTCAACGGTTTTACGAGCGGTAATGTTTTGTATATTGATGATAATTTGAGTTTCTAATAGGGGCACTAGCCTCGCTTCATAAAAATGAAGCTGCTTTTGTATTGTCAATGGATAGTCAATGTGGACAATGCTTTTTGTTTTTTGCAAGTCACGAATTGCATCATTAAATTTAAGTGCAATCTCTTCGGGCATAATATCCTGTATTCGTTTACCGACTATTTCTTGCTGCAAAGGATGGGCTTCGACTGCCGTTTTATATTCAAGAATTGTGCCATTTTCTAAAATAATAAAAAATAGATCCGGTAGTGCTTGAAAAATAGCCTCTTGATGTTTAATTTGGTTTTGCATTTAATCTCCATTAATTTCACGCCCAAGATAAATCTTGGACTCCAAGATACGTTGACAATTGATTAATCAACGCTGCTGCTGGTTTGTCCCGATAAATCCCATAATCGGCTCCCCACTCTGGGCTCATTCCACGCAAAAATAAGTAATAGACGCCGCCAAAATGTTCTTCATAACGATAATTTGGTAAACGGGCGGATAAGTAGCGGTGCAATGCGACTGCATAAATGTGATATTGTAATATATAGCCTTCCCGTCTCATCACTTCTTTTAATGAACTATAATGATAGGCTTGTGGTTGAGCCCCTAGCATCGTCGATTTATAATCAATTAGATAATAACACCCCTCATATTCAAATACCATGTCAATATAACCCTTCATAAAACCGCGCACAGGGGCAAGCTGGTTAAAAGAGATTTGATGATCAAATTTTGCAAATACTGTGCCTAAAGTTTGCGGCATCACTTGGGATATTGGATAATAAAATTCTAATTCATTCAAACGTTTTTGACGGCTAATGCCGGATAATGAAAAATAAGGCAAGTTTTGTTCCAGCGGAGTGTTGAGGACATCGTCAACAAGCGTCAATATCACTGTTTGCCATTTTTCTACATCATAGCCAAAGTTCAATAATTGAAGATTAATTATTTCAGGTGAGGGTTGGGTAAAATCTAAATTTTCAAACAGGGCGTGCATAAAGGTACCGGCTCTGGCACCGCGTGGAAAGCTGAAAATATGGTTTTTATCTATTCTGTTTTCTCTGATGGGGCGGATGGTAGTTATTTCATCATAATCAGGGCGATCAGCGGCATCAGAAGAGGGATTGGATAATGATGTAAAACTGGATACTTTCCAGCCTTTATCAATTTTGCCTAAAAATGGGCGAGGTTTGAGTTTTTCAATTTTGTCAAATTGACGACGGTAGGGGGCGTAATCAGTGGGCAAGTCAGCAATTTGCAGCGTGTTGTCTTTGGTTAAATATTGTAAACTTTCCCTCAGCATGGCATCATCAGCCTTTTCCACGTCAACGCCCGGATGAAGTAAGTGGGCAAGGGCAGACTTTGAGCCATCTCTGAGTGCGCCCCAGATTAAATAGCAACGATGTTTAGCGCGAGTCACGGCAACATAAAATAGGCGCAAATTTTCTGCCCGTTCTTCTTCTAAGGCACGCAGACGATGTTGTTCTTGTTTTGTCGAGCCTAAATCTAGTATCAGTTCGTCATTGTCATTATGAAAAATAAACTGTTCCCCTTTGCGGTTGTATAAAATACCATCCCATACAAAGGGACAAAAGACAATGGGATATTCTAGCCCTTTACTTTTATGGATGGTCACAATTTTAACTAATTTTTCGTCACTTTCCAAACGCAATTGTTGTTCATCTGCTTCAGCCTCTTTATTTCCTTCTGGTGTTTTATGGTGGTGGTGTAATTGCGATAACCATTGATATAAGCCAGTGATATTCAATTTTTGCTGCACAGCGGCTTGTTGCAATAATTCTGCCGCATGTAGTACGTTGGTTAAACGCCTTTCGCCGTCTGGATAGCTTAATAGACGCGGCTGCACTTGCTCTTTTAACAGTAAAGTGCGAAACATTTGGATAAAACCGATATTTCGCCAAAGATAATGATAGTAGTGAAAACGACTCAAACGTTTTTGTTCTAGTGCCTCATTTTCCATTAATTTATGTAAATCAGTGCCATTCATGCCAAGCATATCAGTCGTCAATGCGGCTTTAATTAAGGGCTCGTTACCGGGATCAGCCACCGCCATCAATATTCGTTCCATTTCCATCACTTCTTTGGAACTAAACAAACTTTCACGACTATATAAGACGTTAGGAATGCGTAACTTGCTTAACACTCTCTGCATTTGCCGCGCTTGGATATTGGTACGCACTAATACGGCAATATCTCCAGCCACTAGGGGTTTATTGCCTATCAGTGCTTGTTCTTTTTGTCCTAACATGAGTAGGCGTGCAATTTCGTTACCGACTGAGATAGGAATTTGTCGTTTTGCCCAGCCTTTATTAATGGGTTTCTCAGGGAGACATTTGGCGATGTGGCGGTGGATAAACCAGAGTTGTAAAGGCGGTAAATATTTATTTTCGATTTTTAATCGCTTATCGTCTAGTGGGCGTTTAGGCGCTTGCACTGCTTGAAAGGGGATGTCTTCAAAAAGAAACGGATTGTTAATTTGTTTAAACAAGGCATTGACGCCGCTAATCAAATCGGGTTCAGAACGCCAATTGGTTGCCAATGTATAACGATGCGTGGCATCACGACAGGCTGCCATGTAGGTAAAAATGTCGGCACCACGAAAACTATAAATGGCTTGTTTCGGATCACCAATTAAAAACAAAATATGCCCATCGCCGAACACGGTGCGAAATATTTCATATTGTACGGGATCAGTGTCTTGAAACTCATCAATCAGGGCGGCATGATATTTTTTACGAATCAATTGCGCCAAATTTTGACCGTTTGCACCTTTTAAGGCTTTATGTAAATTAATTAATAAGTCATCAAAGGATTGAATATGATGCTCGTGCTTTTTATGTGCCAAATCTTGTTCAGCGATTTTAAACAATTTGAGTTTTAAAGCTAATAAGTGTTGCTGAAAGTTATCAGATAAGAGTTGTTGACAATGGGATAATTTTTCACAGTGATCAAAAAAGTCATGTTGCGGCGGCGTTTTATTTTTTTTGACACTTTGAGCAATTGTGGTGCGGGTAAATTTCTCAAAACCCTTTGGCAAAGTAATGGAGAGTTGATGCGTCGTCAGAAAATTGTCTAATTCTTGACACCATTTTGGAATTGAGGTTGTTCGATATTTATTTCTATTTAAATTTTTATCATTAAGGAGCAAATCTTCGATTTCTGGTGCCGCTTGCCAGGCTTGCCGTGTTGCCGTCAAGGCGCTATCAAATGCCATTTCTTCGACATTGAAGGCGGGCGAGTCATGGTATGGAATAATTTTTAAAAAGGGTTGCCCGACATATTGTCCATTTTTTAAGGTGTTAAGCAAACGAGTTGGATTATCAAAGGCGTTTTCCAGGGCATAAGTAATAAAAAGCGGAGACGTTTCATAAAGATGTAGGCGCCAAAAATCTTCGACAATCTCACGCAATAATTGTGACTGGTTTTTGACTAATTCGGTATCAAACAACATGCCGCTTTCAAAGGCATTTTCTTGCAACATTTGCCGACAAAAGCTGTGAATTGTAAAAATACCGGCTTCATCAAAACCGCGTAGGGCATTGGTTAAACGGAAAATCGCGTCTTGGTGATCGGCACACTGCTGCATTAAGCCTGCTAAAACGTCATCTTGGCTCTTTCCCTGCTGAAAGGCGAGCAAAGCTTCGCGCAATCGGCGACGAATACGATCACGTAATTCTTCCGTCGCTGCCTCGGTAAAGGTGACGACTAAGATGTTATCCACCGTTAAGTGTTTTTCGAGAATGAGGCGGATAAATAGGGTAGTGATAGTATAAGTTTTGCCCGTTCCCGCGCTGGCTTCAATGAGATTGGTGCCTTGTAAGGGGGCGGAGAGTGGTTCGAGTTTTTCTATGTTATTCATGAGTTTTTAGTTTTGATTTATTTTGGACTTTAAAATATTATTTATAATAATTGATAACTACTAGGAAAATCAACTACAAGGATTGCATTTAAGAAGGGATAAGTCAAAATAATCGCTCCATTAATAAAGATTTATCAATGTGCAAGCTTTTTTTGCCAATGTTTTTGATTTGCACAGTAGTCGGGTGAATTCTGTATTAGGAAAATTAATATGTTTGATGAAAAACTCGGTTTTTCACTGTTTTCAGGGCTTAATAGATTACTTAATATCAATTGGACAGATGCCAGTGACAATTTTGAACACCATGTACGGTTGGTAGGTGAATATTTGCGTCGCGTTGCTCTAATGGATAAGGAGTTAGCATTAAATTTGATCTCACCTTTTTTTAAACTTAGCAATGTTATTGCTATTGATGGGTGCATATAGCAATGAATAAATTTTTAGAATCGTTTTCTGATATAGAAAGAGTGAAAAATGCTTCTGTATTTATTAGCTGTAAGTATTTTTTGCTATGGAATGAAGGAATAGATTTAGGGGAGAAGATAGCAACAACTTATCCGGATTTATTTGACCCTTTGATTTGTTTAATTGAATCTGGTGGGGAATTTGGCTTTCATCATGGTGAGTTGCTGGTTGGAGGTGGTGCTATTCCTTTAAATAATTGGAAACGATTTGCAGACGCGAAAATATACTTAACAACCACTATAGCGAGCGTAGGCAGCGTGCGCGAAGCAAGCAAGTAGGGTGCGTCCTACGCACCTTTTTTATCAGCAAGTAGGGTGCGTCCTACGCACCTTTTTTTATCAGTGTAGATTAATATATACGTGACCATAAGGTGCGTAGGACGCACCCTACATTTAATCCAGGCGGAGCGAACTATTTTCAAATACCAAACGCCAAGCTCGCAATGCTGGTCAGATGATCAATGCCATTAAGTTAAGCATAAATACGTTTTTTTTGTAGGGTGGGTAGAGCGGAACGAAACCCACCAAATCGTTGAAATTTATAACAATGGTGGGTTGGGCGTCCCATAACGATGTTGCGCGGGCAACCACAAGGGATTGCCCCTACAGCCCACCCTACAAAAAACCTTAACTTAATGGCATTGGGTCAGATGATGGATTAAGAGATCCAAGGACAAATGGCTTGGTTGGAAACTGAGATCAGCCGTTTGGAAGTGGAATATCTGTTTTGCTATAGTTTTTCAGATAAATAAAATAAATATTTTTGGGGCAACCACAAGGGATTGCCCCTACAATATCGCTCTGTAGGGGCAACACCCTAGTGGTTGCCCGAAATCGAAATTATTTATCTGAACATCTATAGGAGATTAACTGATGAAGACTTTGGCTCAATTACGTCAACTGGCGGTTGAAGATTATCCACACATAAAAAATGGTTTAGTGCCTATGCTCATGGCTTGGTGCCGCTCAAAGGATGAGGATTTATCTGCCCTGCTACAACCGCTCAGCTTGGCGGCTTTTGCTAAAGCACTGGAACCCTTTTTAAAACGCGCGACTGATGCTGATCGCGCCCTGCTACTGGAGTGCATTGCCACCCCCGCTGGGGAAGAGGCGACTGGTTATCATCTCTTGCAGATAATCTGCGCCCACCCACAACACCGAGTACACCGCGCCTTGGTGACAATCGGGCTGGACTGTACCGCATTGAGCAAGCAGACCATTCAACGGCCTACCAGTGTCGGCGTGGCGGTGGATTCCTCCCTGCTGCGTTATGGTCGAGACCTCACGGCACAGGCCGAACAAGGGGCTTTTCAGGAACTCGCGCCCCGCTCTGGGGAAATTGGACAATTAATGGATGTCCTATTACGCAAGCGCAAAGGCAATCCTATTCTCACCGGTGCCGCTGGCGTGGGAAAAACCGCCTTGGTGGAATTATTGGCCCGCGAAATCGTCCAAAACGCTAACCATTTGCTGGCGGGGCAACGTATTTATGAGATTTCTATGGGTAAACTGGTAGCGGGTACCCAATACCGAGGAGAGTTTGAGGCGCGTTTTGAAAAAGTGATGCAAGCGGTGCAAAAACAAGCCGCCGCTTTGCTGTTTATTGACGAAATTCACCTATTGCTGGGCGCGGGCAGGGCAGAGGGCGCGGCGATGGACGGTGCCAATCTCATTAAGCCTTTTTTGGCGCGTGACTCGTTTAGGCTTATCGGTGCCACCACTGAGCGGGAATATCATCGCTATATTGCCCGCGACGGGGCACTGGTACGACGATTTCAAGAAGTCCGCCTCAAGGAACCGTCCCCAGGAATGAGTTTCGCAATGGTACGCCGTCAAGCCAAGGCACTTTCCACCCATCACGGCATCACCATTGATCGGCCGGTGATCTGCCACGCCATTGTTCTCACGGCTCGCCATCAGCAAAACCGCCGTCAACCCGACAAAAGTATTGATTTGTTGGACAGTGCGGCAGTTGCGGTACGCCGGCGGGGCGGTACTCGCTTGACCTTGGATGATGTGTTGACCACACTGTCGCGTCTCACCGGTACGCCGATAGCGACGCTCACCGGGGCAGATCGTAAATCCTTGCGTCACCTCAGTACGGCACTCAAGGCGCGGGTGATCGGTCAAGAGGCGGCCATTGAGCGAGTGGTTATGGCGCTTGTCCACCGGCGTTTAGATTTGGGTAATGAAGAACGTCCCTTGGGCGTTTTCCTATTCGCGGGCGATAGCGGTGTCGGCAAAACGGAATTGGCGCGTGTACTCGCCGCCACTTTTTTGGGAAATGCCCGCAAACTGATCCTGCTTGACTTGGGCGAATATAGTGGCCCGGCTGCCTTGCACAAACTGATCGGTGCGCCTGCTGGTTTAGTGGGCAGTGAGGATGAGGGTGTCTTGATACAGGGCTTACAAACTTATCCCAATGCCATTATTTTGTTGGATGAAGTGGAAAAGGCTGGCCCTGAAGTCCATCAATTATTGCTGGGCTTGCTGGATAATGGGCGCATCACCAGTGCGCGGGGAGAACGCTTTGATGCCCGCAACAGTGTCATCATTCTCACCACCAACGCGCTCACAGCCGATGATTTGGCGCAAACGCCTATCGGTTTTGTTGATAATGGACAAAAATCTGATCCAGCCAAGTTGCTGGCTAAAACCTTTCCCAAAGAATTTCTTGGGCGGCTAGATGATATTATTCTATTTCGCAGTTTACAGGAAAAAGATTTGCGCGAGATACTGAAGTTGCGTCTCAAAGAAGCGGAACAACGCTTACAGCGCAAGGGGTTAAAATTGGTCTATGAAGAGACGCGGTTGCTGAGCCATCTGTTGGCTAAACTGGATTGGCAACAGAGTGGGGCGCGGGGCATTGCTCGGTTGTTGGAGCGGGCATTGTTGCAACCGCTGGCGATGGCATTGTTAGAGATTGAGGCGGGAGAAGATATTTGTGTTGAGTTGGATGAAGATTATTATCGAACGGGGATGATTTGTCGCAATTGAAACGCGATTTAAAAAATCCTATTTTTTTAAAAAATACTCGATGTTCAAGTTTTTTGATCTTGACATTCTGCCTTTTATGGAGTCCAAAGCTTTAGCTTTGGACAAGCGGCGGACACCTCCAAAGCTAAAGCTTTGGACTCCAACAACAAGTCACTTGGAGTCCAAAGCTTTAGCTTTGGACAAGCGGCGGACACCTCCAAAGCTAAAGCTTTGGACTCCAACAACAAGTCACTTGGAGTCCAAAGCTTTAGCTTTGGACAAGCGGCGGACACCTCCAAAGCTAAAGCTTTGGACTCCAACAACAAGTCACTTGGAGTCCAAAGCTTTAGCTTTGGACAAGCGGCGGACACCTCCAAAGCTAAAGCTTTGGACTCCAACAACAAGTCACTTGGAGTTCGCTCCGCCTGGATTGTAGGGTGCGTCCTACGCACCGTCTTGTCACGTATGATTTATCCACATTGACAAACAGGTTCCGAGGCAAAAGTTTTTGCGGAGCAAAAACTTTTGCCTCGGAAGTAGGACGCACCCTACGCTTGCTTGGAGCCATAATCTCCCAGAATGCACGGACAACAGACACCGCCAAATCTCCAACCACCATTGCCGCTCTCCAAGAAGCCGTATTCCCGCTTTCCGATCCAGAACTAGCCTCAAATGGCCAAGCGGTTTCCAGCGTCTGGATCATGGACAACGACAGCCGAACTGACATCAACAGAACCATGGCAGTCTCCTCCGCATGGAACGGAACAGAATGGAGTCAACCACAAACGATCAATGACGATGGCACTGCCGATTTCCATCCACAACTGCTCCTCTCGGCTGATGATGCCATGCTCTGCGCTTGGGAAGATCAAAAAATCGTTCTAAATGACAGCGATGACTTTGAAACAATGGTTGCCAACATGGAGATTTCTGTCGCTCGATATAATCCTGGCAGCGGACAGTGGGAAGGCGCACAGCGTCTGACTGACAACAACTATCTTGATCGCAGCCCCGCAATCTCTGGAAGTGGTGGACAAAACGATGAGGCACTACTCACCTGGATCAGCAATGAAAGCAATGACCTGATCGGCAGCAGCGCAACCCCCAACACTCTCCGCTTTTCCCGCTTTGATGGCCAAACCTGGGCAACACCTGACACCGCAATAGAAATACCTTATCCCCTCATCAAATACGATACAATTTTTGAAAGTAGTAGCGGCAAAGGACTTGTCGTCATGAGCCTAGACATAGATGACGACCTTTCCACCATAGCAGATCGACAACTATTCACGCTCACATATCAAAATGGCAGCTGGGGAAGTCTCACACAACTCACGACTGATGATCTCCCAGATGACAACCCTCAACTTGCCCTTGATCCAAGTGGCAATGTCGTGCTCGTCTGGCTCAAGGATAGCGAACTCTCCAGCCTGAGCGCGACCAGCTTTACTCTTCCAGAGATGACAGAACGCCAAATAATACTCAGCGATGAAAGCGGCTATTCGAACTGACCACCACCTATCAAGGCAGAGAAATATCAATCTTGGTACCCTCCGGCCAATCCAGAAGCCGGAAATACTGCCACTCTCACGGTGACAGCCGAAAACTTGAGCGATCAAGCCATTGAAAACGCCGTTATTGCATTCTACAACGGAGATGCAGAACTCTACAGTGAAACTCTGCCTACCCTTGCCCCTTATGAATCAAAAGACATCAATTTTCTCTGGGATTACCAAGCGGTCAAATATAAAGTTAAGGTGACAGTGGATTCTCAAGAAGTTCTCGAAGAATTTGATGAGGACAATAATGAATATGAACTGAATTTAAAACCCTTGTCGCACTCTATGACAGTACAGATGGAGAAAATTGGGTGGATAATACGGGGTGGAAGGTGACAAATAGCCCTTGTAGTTGGAACGGAGTGAGTTGTCAGAAAAAACATGTAACAGGATTATTTTTAGGGAATAACAACCTAAAAGGCTCAATCTCGAAAAAGCTTTCCAAATTGAAGAAGTTGAAAATCCTGTTGCTGAACGACAACAAACTGAGTGGGAAAATCCCCAAATTCTTGATGAAGCTGAAGAAGTTGACTGAGTTAGATTTAAACGACAACTGCTTGAAGACAAAGGTTTCTAAGAAGTTGAAAAAATGGCTTAATGAGATCAATCCGGGTTGGGATGAGACTCAAACGAATTGTCTTTATTAGTCAGGAGTCCAAAATTTATTTTGGATAGTACAGCGAATTCCCCTCAGCTAAGAAATCCGATTTTTTGAAAAAATCGGATTTCTACGATCCCAATCCGTTCTTTCAGAAAAATTGTGCTAAACGCTGGCGATTCAGGTATCGTTAAAATATCCGTTAAGCCTTGACGGTCAATATTGTATGTAGCGTTGGTAGTCGTTTTCCGTTTCCAAAATGAGCAGCGCAGTATAGGGAGAAAGTACCCGCTCTTTTATGGATAGATTGATTATTTCTTGATGAAAAGCGGCATCAAAATCTCGACCCTTTCTAGCCAATCAATGGTTTTCAATTGCGCTGTCAATTGAGTCGCTGAAGTTTCACCTGCCGTGATAACCGCATCTGAAATGAGCAACAAGCGAGAGGGGGCGATTTTTAAGGCTTTCAAAGTGGTAATGATGGCATCAAAGCGCGAGGCACCGAGGGCATGGTGTTGTTTAACTCAATGCCATTAAGTTAAGGGCAAGGGATTGAAATCCCCCCCTACGTAATATAACGGTCTGTAGGGGCAATCCTTTATGGTTGCCCTCTTAACTTATAAAAATAATAAATAATGAGTTGCTTAAACTTTATGCCCAAAATCATGCCAAATATCTAAAAGATATTTCAAACTAGACAAATGTGTTGTGGTTTCACAACGTTCTTTTAGCGCATTAAGATAATGTGCATCTTTGATAACAATAAATGGGTTATTTTTGGTGTAAATCATCTGTCTGTTTTTATTATCCATATTATGTTCTTTCAGCATTTCTTGTAGGTATCTTAGGTGAAAACTTGCCTTAGTCAAATAACCGGGTGGATATTCCATTAATTCTGGATCAAACTGACTCACATCATAGAATTTCTTATATTTTATCAGTTCTGAATTCGTAAGGTTTCTACGCAGCATCTTTTGGTGTCCCAAAAACCATGTTTCTATACAACAGTGTTGCATAATAATATGGGTTTTAAAGGAATGTTTTTTGTCAATTTTATTTTGTATTTCTAAAATTTTATCAGCTATCCTACGAAAACTCACAGCATAAGGCAATTGTTCTGAATCTAAGCAAATCAAAAAATGGTCAAAGATACCATGATATTTTATTTCTTTAAAAGCATTTTCTATGCGATCAATAATAGCAGGAATACCGCCGCCTGACACAATATAGTAGCTATTGGATTGAATGTCTTTGATACGTTCGACTAACTTTAAGTGAGGAAACTGATATTGCACCCATTTTTCGTAAACTTTCCGTTCAGTTTCGCCCTCAACCAAAAAATATAAATTCATAACACACCTTTCCTATAATCAGAAGAATTGATCAACTGAATAAATTTTTCATGGAAAGATTCTTCATCACTCAATTCTGGAATATCCTTGGCATGATTGATACTGACTCTATTTTTTTGTCGTTTGACTAATTTCCAAGTTTGCCAAGGAATATTGTTAATAATATAAGGATGGTGGCTAGTGATAATAAATTGCAAATCCGGGGCGCGGCTCAATATAAAAGCGACTAAATCTGGCATACAGTTAATGCCAAGACTATTTTCAAACTCGTCAATGATAATAACACTGCCTGCCGGTGCCATAGAGATTTCAATGAGATGGCTCAAGGTACGAAACATCCCAGATGACATTCGATTCATTGGTATCCAATGATTGGTCTCCTTTTCTTTAAAGCGAAAAGATAATTTATAATTTTGCTGGTTGTCTTCAGTTAACTCGACTCTTATATCTTCAATTGAAGGAAAGAGACTGATAATATATTGTTTGATCTCAGTCAATTTATCGGGATAAAACTTTTGCAAAAAAAACGCTTTGACCAATAATGGGCCTTTAATGAATGTTTTTTTGAGTTCTTTGAACGTGATGGTATCAAAATCAACAGGTGATGAAAAACCAAGACGTGAATGAGGATTTTCTAAGTCACTAAAAATAACGCTTTGAAAGGCTTTACAAATAGTAGAAATCGTTTTTTCTTCTGAAAACAGGGTAAGGATACTTTCATGTTTGTTAAGGGTTGGATTAATATTTTCTTGTTTAAACCAAAACAAGTCCTTAGAACGTTCCGCAATGATTTCTTGTGTTGTGGCATTAAACACTTTTTCATAAACAATTTGTGTTTTCACCGATTGGAGACGAATTAAAGCATCCGCCTTTATCAAAGCACTTTTCAATTCCCATTCATATTCTTGTTCTTCATGGACGAAACGGATATTCCATTCTATACCCTCTAATTGATAATCATTAGAGGTTGCCACTTGGCAAATTAGTTTAATGACTTCTGTAATCAGTGTTTTACCCACTCCTGAAATACCCACTAACAGGTTAAAATGATCGAAATGTGTTTCAGTTAGATGCCAATGTTCTTTATGATCATCGAATTTAATACGTTGTATTTCCATAATGTTTTGTCGAAAGTGTCTGAACCATGATTTAAAGGAAATGAGGTACCCAAAAAGACAAAATAACAAAAGCATCAAGTGATTTTTTAATCAGGGTTGCATCACTATAACATAATGTCATACAGTCTAAATGTTTTTTTGAGCTAGATTCCACCACCAGAGTCAATGCCATATCGTGCCGACATGTATGGTTTTGTCGCGATACTTAATGGCATTGACCACCAGAGTGGTATGGAAATTTCCGCCCTCCTGCACTAGTGGTTGCCCTTTGGGGCGTTTAATGATTAAAGCAATTAAATCAATTATTTAATAAATTCTGTCTAAGAGAGTGGAGTGCGCGGCGGAATGCATTCAAGGACGCACCGCAGAGCGGTGCAAACAGGCATTCCTTTGCCTCGCGTGGGAACGAGGAAAATTTATTTTGGACGCCCAAGATAAATCTTGGACTCCTTAAAAAAGTACTTAGATGATTGGCATGAGTTCGATGACCTGTAAACCGTCCGTATAATCCGCCACGAATGCATAATTGCCAGCTACCGCTACGCCCTGGGCATAACCCGCAGTATCATAGCTGCCCGCTAATTTCGGTGTTGCGGGGTTGCTGATGTTGATTATTTGCAAGCCGCTGGTTCTATCCGCCACGAAAGCGTAGTCACCAGCTACTGTCACGCCATAAGCTGATCCCTCAGTATCATAGCCACTAACGAATATCGGTATGGCTGGGTTGCTGATATCTATCACTTGCAATCCGCCACTATAATCCGCCACGAAAGCGTAGTTGCCAGCTACCGCCACGCCCTGTGCCGATCCCGCAGTATCATAGTTGCTAATCAGTTTTGGTGTAGCGGGATTGCTGATATCAATCATTTGCAAACCGGCTTCGCCATCCGCCACAAAGGCGTAGTTGCCAGCGACTGCTACGTCGACAGCCAAACCTACAGTATCATGGTTCTCAATCAATTTCGGTGCGGCTGGGTTACTGATATCAATCACTTGTAAGCCTGCCATATAATCCGCTACGAAGGCATAGTTACCAACTACCGCCACGCCATAAGCCGAGCCTGAGGTGTCATATTGACCAACTTGTTTCGGTGTCGCGGGTTTGCTGATATCAATCACTATCAAGCCGTCTTCACCATCCGTGCCAGCTACTGCTACACTCCAAACTAAACCGGCTGTATCATAGTTGCCAACCCATATCGGTTTGGCGGGGTTGCTAATGTTAATTATATCTAAACCCGTCGTGCCAGTGGCTGCATATAGATAGTCATCAGCAACAAATACGTCAAAATATAATCCACTGCCCCATTGATTAGCTTTTGTCACAGTCACTTCGGCTTGCGTGGTCAGACTGGTTAGTAAACTGGCAAATAGTAGGTAAACCCAACGGCGCTGCGGGGCGCGGTCAAATTTTGAAAGAGTGCAGCGCCGAGTATTTAGTATTGATTGTTTTGCGTTGTTCATCTGAAATATTCCTTTTTATTTTGCCTTTATCAGTATTTTTTATTAGCAAAAAATATGCCAATTATGGTAACATTAGACTTCAGAAAAATCGAGCCATGAACCACCCGTATGTGACTTAAAAATGTCAGGCACTGTTATTAAATTGACGGTTTCAGAAATTGTGTTAGGCTTTTTGAGCTAAAAAAAAATCCTATTTCTTGAAGAAATAGGATTTTTGGGCACTCTGCTTAAACCCCAAAAACTTTCAAAACTTCATCGCCATAGTGGTTAATCACTTTGACTGCGATTTTTCCAGTCTCCGGTTTGTTAAATGGACGACTCTTTGTGGCATTTAACCAAGCGGTTTCGTTTATCTCGGCTTTTAGTGCTCTTTTGAGCTTTTTATAGGGATCGTCAACTCCGCAAAAATAGGCGTGTCTGATAAAAAAACTTTCTTCGTTGTAATTGGTGTCTATAAACCAGCAGGCAATTTTGTTGGTGTTATGTGATTTTATGTCTCCTGTTGTTGGATCATAGATGTCTATTCCTAAAATTTCTATTTGATATTGTCCGTTTTTTAGTGGTTTGAGTTTGTCGGTTTGGGGATCAATTGGTTGTATGTCTGGCTCGCCAAATATCATAAACAGGTTGCCGGTGCTGGTTTTTTTGAGCAAGTCTTCGCCCATTGTTAAGTCTGGGTTGATCTTGGTTGGTAGTATGGTTAGTTTTTTGCCGTAACGTTTGGTTTCTTCTGATACGTGGGGATCAAATGCTATTCCACAGACAATGAGTATGTCAAATCCGCGTCCTTTTACGGCTTCTTTTGCGGCTTCTTTTATTTGCTGAGGTGAGACGGTGCTATGTTCTGAGCCTATGTATACGGCGACGGTTTTTATTTTGTTTTGTTTGTCTGTGTATGAGCCTTCGGCATGTATCCAGTTGCTGGCGTAGGGTTCTAGGCGATCAAATTTTAGGCGTTCATTTTTGTTTGTATTTTGTACGCCGGCTCTTTTGAGGTTGTCTAGTATCATGGTGTCAGCTTTGCTTTTTTCTACGCTGGCATTGAGCGTTCTATGCGGTGAGAGGCTTTCGACGGTAAATGGTCCTGTGACTCGTATCCGTTTTTTGTCTTCAATTGGTTGATCGTAAAGGGTTTCGGTGTCTGCGTGTTTGGCAATTGTGTCATCTATTTCCTTTTGGCGTTGTTGTCTTAATTCCCACCATTGTGCCAATAAATCTTTAGCCTTTTTGGTCCAGTCTTTTTCTGGTTCTCTGGGGATTTCCCATTCTTGCCATTTTTGTTTGAGTTGGGTGTTTAGTTGTTTTTGTATGGGTTGTAGTTTTGTTTGCCATTTGCTGTGAATGGTGTCTATTTGGTCGTTGTTGGCTATGCCTTGTAGGGTGATGTGGGGGACTGTTTTGTAGTTGAAGCCTTGTTTTATGTCGCGCTTTTTTAGTTGGTAGTCGGGGTATTTTGCGGACATTAGTCTAGTACGGGCTTGTGCGATGGCGACTCGTGAGGTGTCGCAGGTTATCCAGCGTCTGCCCCATTGTTCGGCTACGTAGGCGGTGGTGCCTGAGCCGCAGGTTGGATCGAGGACGATGTCGCCGGGTTCGGTTGTCATTAGGATGCAACGTTTAACCGTTTCTTCTGCCGTTTGAACAACATAATATTTATCTCGTGCAAAAGTCATTTCTTCCCAAGAATGATCAATTTCTAGATAGGGAAAGTCATGAAAATAGGCTATAAATCTTAAAGTCTCTTCTGGTAAAATACGGTCCGAGTGAATAAGTCTTTTCATTCCAATTTCATTGATTTTCCAACTTCTAGTACCCGCGTTTGATGGCGGTTTATAATTTTTGCCCTGGTATTGAATAGAAAACGTCGCATTTTTTTTAAAACCAGCGGGCGCGAGTTTATAAGATGCAAAAATTCTTGATTCATCCAGAGATGAGTTGTGAATTTCATCTTTTGTTAGCTTTCTTTTTTCTCCATTAGGTAGTGCAACATTATTCCAATTTTTACCAAGAATAAGGTGTTGTTTTTTGAACAATTTGTTGTATTTTAAACTTTCAATACTTTTCGCATAAAAAATGATGTAGTCATTGACGACTCCTAAGTATTTTGGATTTATAGCGTTCGTCTTTCTACGAAATGAAATTTGAGAAACAAAATTCTCTTTCCCAAAAACTTCATCCATCAAGCACCTGATAAGATGCACGTTCTCATCCCCAATCTGCACAAACACACTTCCAGTTTCTGTCAATAATTCCCGAGCGACGATAAGCCTGTCGCGCATATAAGCCAAATAAGAATGTATCCCTAATTCCCAAGTATCCCGAAAGGCTTTTATCTGCTCCGGTTGCTTGATGATATGAGCTTTGCTATTTTTTACCTTTCGGGTGCGAACGATCCAATAGTTGTCAAAATTTATCCCGTAAGGCGGATCAATATAAATCATCTGGACTTTGCCTTTTAGCCCCTCTTTTTCAGCAAGCGATGCCATGATTTGCAGGGAATCTCCTAAAATCAGGCGATTTTGCTGTTGGTGTTGATAAAATTTGATATTGATGTCATTACCAAATAAGTCAATTGTACCGGGCTGATCTTTTTTGGCGGTTTCCCGAATATCTTGAATAATTGCCTGCGGGTGAATTTTTTCTTGTGTGTAGATTGGCAAGATTGGGATGTCTTGGTTGTCTTGCTCGTCTTTGCCTTTCCAGATTAGTTGAGGTTCTAAGTCAGGTTTTCGGGGGTATAGTTTCATTTTCTTATGGTGGCGCGGGATTCGTGTTTGATGCTGTCTATTTGGATTGGTTTTGGGGCTGGTTTTTTTCTTGGCATAATACAGGGATTGTTTATAATAAGGGATAAAGTTCGCTCCGCCTGGATTGTAGGGTGCGTCCTACGCACCGTCTTGTCACGTCTGATTTATCCACATTGAGCTTCATTTGTGCCCAGGACGCACCCTACGCTTAACGCTGGAACGAGAAAATCAACCACAAGTTTGATACTATGGCGATTGATAGAATACTATTTTTTAAACAAAGCAAGTAGGGTGCGTCCTACGCACCCGACGCTTGCTTTAGCCATGAGCTTCTGCTATTGGCGGATGGTATGAAATTTTATGCTCTCCTGGATTAGGAAAAGTGAGCTTTGTTTCTCTAGTAATTCTAATCAAAAATCGTAGCGCTTCATTTACCGATTCAGAATTTGGAAACACTTCTGCTACATCAGGTCCTAATTGCACAGTACATCCTCCGAATCTCTTTCGTTCAGGACCGAATTTCCTTACCTGCAAGCTCTCAAGATCATACTCAGGGCGAAGTTCGTCCATTTTTGTGTCAACCTTTTTCATAAGCCTCTCGCTCTCGTTAAATATTTTTAGTGAGTTTAGCGGCACTGATTTTATCTCGGAGCATAAAAGCGTGGTAATTGCTGATGACAATTTTAGCACGCCCTAAGTTGGACATGTAAGAATTTCTTGATCGTTAGGCTTTAATACGCGCAAGCGATCACGACACCTGGCGTGACAATTAAGAAATGATTTTATCACATCTCATCTCCGTACTATTAACTTTTTTCAAATAATTCGAGCAACAAAAGTATTTTGAAATCCTATTTCTTAAAGAAATAGCGAGCGTAGGACTACGCTTGCTGGCTCGAAAAAATAGCATTTTAAATCGGTTTTGATTTATCCCTTCTTAAATGTAATCCGTGTCGTTTTGTTTTTTTTTAATGGGCTTCGAGCCTTTTTAAGGCGATTTTAAAAAATGAGCCATTACATTTTTTTTGAGGCGATTATTAAATTTGCCTAAAAAAACAAAACGACACGGTTTGCATTTAAAAAGCAATGCTGTTGGGAGATATTGTAGGGTGGGTAACGTCTTTTTGTTACCCACCAGCCCACGACACAACGCCATTATGCCAAGGAAAACACCGTAATTAAGGTGGATACGCTGCTCAAAGAAAGTCTCTATATATAAAAGAGTCGCACATAGCATTTTGAATCTGTTTTGACTTATCTCTTCTTAAATTCTTTCTACCTTAATTTATTTATATACGGTGTTTTCCTTGGCGGTTGTGTCGTCGTGGGCTGGTGGGTAACAAAAAGACGTTACCCACCCTACAATGCAATGCCACCTTCGTTAAGGGCAACCACTAGGGC
>JSZA02000470.1 GCA_000785145.2 Candidatus Thiomargarita nelsonii | reverse complement strand
CTGTTCAACCGTCTGGGCAACTTGTGTCCCCGAATGAGCCGTCGCCAAAATGGGACAACCACTGGCTAACATGCCTCCCAGTTTAGAGGGCATAACGAGTGAGGCGGCATCTTCGCGCTGCGGTAAGAGATGAACGTCGGCCATATTGAGTAATTCATTAAATTTTTCAATCGGTTGCAATGGTATAAATTTGATATTTTTGAGTGAATGCGCTTGATTCATCAAATTTTCCCGCACCGCGCCATCTCCACAGAGAACAAAAATGATAGAATATGGTGCCCATTCTGTCAAGCGGAAAAATTGTGTCAGTATCAATCCAATTAGGAAATAAAAAGCTGTTTTCAGGTTTGACGCCTTTCATTTTAAGGCGTTCCATCATACGCTCTGAAATAGTCGAAACCCGATCAAAAGATCGTAATAATCCCCTTTCAAAAAGCGTAGCAATCCGCCACAAGGGTTTTAGCTTAACAAAACCCAGCGCAAAGGCGGCATCTAATTCATAATCTTGGATATGCAACCAAGTTTTATTTTTGCTCAGTAGGGGCAATCCTTTATGGTTGCCCCAAGGCGCGGCGAATAGATAGGAGACATACCACATTTATTCTCTGAATATGACTCACCATTGTTATTACAATGCCCTAACTTCATCCAAACTCAACCCAGTTGCACTGGCTATCTGTTCTTCAGTCAAAGAGCCAAGCGTTTTTAAATTTTGAGCCGTTTTCATTAGTTGTTTTTCAGCTTCTGCAAAGCCCTCATCAAAACCAACTTCTTTACCCTTATTAAACTCACCCTGTTTAATTTCCTGCACACCATACTCATCAAACATTCGCGCACGATCTTCTGGTGTCACTTGATCCTTCTCGATGATCTTGAAAAGGCGTTGAATCTCGGGAATAGAGTAATGAGATTCATCAATTTGTTCATCAAGACTGTCTTCTATGACTTCCAGCCATTCACGGTATTTCTTTGGCGTATCATCTTGAAGATATTTAGGGCAAATAAAAATCACTTGATGGTCGATTTCACCCAATGGCTCACCTTTCCTATTTTTAGGATCAAAGTCAATAGTGGAGACATCCGTTTTATGTTTATCACCAGAAGTCAAAATGACAATGGTGAAAACCTTTAATTCGGGACAATAATTTTTGGATTTCACCACTTGTGCCAATAAAGCGGCGCAATGATAATGTAAAAAACGATGATAGTGATCAGAAAAGCGGACGTGTTGCATATCGACAATCACCCTATTTTTATAGTCTTCAGCATAAAGATCAAATTTAGTCGCAACACTGCCTATTGGCGGATCATAAGCTTTATCCTTTTCCACGGTATCAATTTCAAGTTTAATGCCCAATAAATCACGGATAAAAGCGGTGAAAATCTCTGGATCACCGAAAGCCTTTTTAAAAATGACATCATAACGTAACGAAGCAACTTCTTTCATGGCTTTCTCTTTAAAGTCAAATTTTAAAATGTAATGATATAGATGTTCAGATAAATAATTTCACAAAGGGCAACCATAAAGGATTGCCCCTACATGCGAATATTGTACGTAGGGGCAACACCCTAGTGGTTGCCCTGTGTTCAAATTATATCATTCCCTTCACTAATTCTTGTTCAAATTTCAACAATATCTGTTCTTTATCCCATTCTTGAACCGCAATCTCCCGCGCCCGCTTGCCCCATTCCTGACACTGTTCTTGATTGGATGCCATAAACAATAAGGCATCTACAAAAGCACCAACATCTCCCGGTGGCACGACTAAACCCGCCTGTTCAACCGTCTGGGCAACTTGTGTCCCC
>JSZA02000469.1 GCA_000785145.2 Candidatus Thiomargarita nelsonii | reverse complement strand
CAACGAGTTGGTGGGTGCAGCGAAGCTCTACCCACCCTACAAAAAAAACGCATTTATGCTTAACTTAATGGCATTTTTGCGCCGCGTGGGAACGAGAAATCGAGTTCGTCGAAAATTAGATTTAGTTAGTCTAGTCTAAAAAAGACTGTAGGTGATACGTCTGATTGCAATCTTGTTCCGTCACCTGCAAACCGTTTCTGTCATTAAAAATAACCGCGTTTCGTTTTATCGTATCCTCAGTAGGAGTATGCCGAGAAGAAAACAAAAGTCCCCTGAATTGCAGCTTTTCAGACATCAGATTCCTGCTCCTCTCGTTCTTCCTGTATCGTATAATAAATATCATGGGAAGATTGATTCAGGCTTCTGATGACATTATCGAAAGTCTCTGCAATAATGCCTTCATCTGGGATGAATTCAAGCGGCGTAATTTTATTGTGATCAAATTATTTAATTCCCGAACAAAATAAGAACTGTGGGTACTGACAATAACCTTCAATCCGGCATTAACCAGCGCGACTAAAATTCTAACGATAATGCGCTGATTTTCGGGGTGCAAGTTCAATTCAGGCTCATCAATCATCAGACAATCCCCTTTCTGTGCCAAATGATTGAGATAAAAAACTAAACAAAAAAAAGTTTTAACAGTGGATGAAGTAAAGTGCAATGGCATCTTTTTTTGCCCACGGGGTAAAAAATAAACCTTTCCATGCTCATCAACCTCATATTGACCATTCAATATTTTTGTCTGTATCGCCGTTGCACAAAACTGACCTTTATGTTTTTTAACGGTATCTAAACTGTTTAGAAATTCAAGATAATCAGAAATTGGCTCGGCATAGCGAGAATCCATGATATCTTGTAAGACATCCATCGGATTGATGTTGTCTTTTTGGGCTTGATGCAAAAGCCGGTTGCGAATGCTGGATAATTCCTTAAAAAACAGATTGAGTCCGCTGCGCTCAGCGGGCAGTAAAAAAGAACGGCGAGAGATATTGGAAAATATCAATTTGACAATGTGGAAAGAAATAAAAGCAATTAAAATTTCTTGAGGAATGTTTCTTTCCCGCCAAGTTAAAGTTAGCATGGATTGATTGGCGGCTTTTTCAATATATAAAAACCAATCATTTTCTTTACCAAGGCTTAATTTTGTTTTCCACTCATTGTCTATTGCAGCTTGCAACAAAGTTTCCCGATCAAAAGTCAGTTTGATTTTGGTATTTGAAAACTCAGACTCTCCTACACTGAATAGGCGGGGCAATCGTTTATGAAAACTGACCTCTATTTGTCGAATCATGCTATCAAAGTGTTGCGCCATGAAATCACGCAATTCTACTCTATAAACGTTTTTTTTGGCCAATTGATGCAAAATGTATGGAACAAAATAAAAATGGACTTCAAAATTATTATTCAGCAAACCATACAAGGAATACATGGCATAAGTTTTCCCTGTATTATTGGGACCACATAATAGGGTGAAAACCATTGAGATTGAGTTCACCTTTACTGATAAGCCCCAGTTGCTCAAAATAAATATTCATGTTGTTATCTCCACGAGTTATTAATATTCTGTGTCGGGCAACCACAAGGGATTGCCCCTACAGCATATTTCTCGTTCCCACGCAGGGCGCACTCACTTATACATAATAATTTAAGTACTTGAAATAAATGTATATTTGTAGGGTGCGTACTCCGCACAAATTAAGAGTCAGGGTGCGTAGGACGCACCCTACAAAATATAATAATTTAAGTACTTGAAATAAATGTATATTTGTAGGGTGCGTACTCCGCACAAATTAAGAGTCAGGGTGCG
>JSZA02000468.1 GCA_000785145.2 Candidatus Thiomargarita nelsonii | reverse complement strand
CAATGCCATTAAGTTAAGCCGCCTTATACCATAAGGGGTTTGTACGGCTAGCTACGATGGCACTAAGCTGTGAGTCGAAAATGACACGAGAGCAGCGGTTATTATTCTAATAATAACGGGGCTATACGAAATTTTAAATTTAGCTAGTTGTGTTCCACTTTTTTTATGAAAAATGATTTAATATCAATAGTATAAAATATAGATAAGTATAAATTGACAACTAAAAACTAGGATCAACATGGTTTGACGAATTTTGTTTTTTGATGATAACAGAAATATTGTATTTTTTGAGAAAAACAACAATAAAACTCATTTTAAGCCATTTTTTCGCAAAAAAATTCCCAACCCATTCAAAATGATTGAATGGAAAATAAATAAAATCCGATTTTATAAAAAAAAGCTATTTAACTAAAAACAAGGCTTATAAACACGTTTATAATAATTTAAGGAAACCCTAGCTGAGCTTTTTTTCCGGGGTATATCACGCTCTCGTTTAACGTAAGTGGGATCCTTAATAAACCACGAATTCAATATTTTCATAAGCTTATCAAGTGGTGAGCAATGATAGAATAACTCTATCACAAAATTTTTAATGGTATTAAAAGACACCATGTTGTTGACAGTCTGTCGATGTTGATTTTGACGGGATTTGTTAAATAATTGCATTTCAGCCTGTTGAGTTAGTATCGATTTTAAACCTATTAAGAAGATAGTCGCATAAAAGTCTTGTTTTACGGAGATGACCGTTTTTCCAGTAAAGTTATCAACTTTTAATCGCTATTTTATAACGCCATAAAGGCATTCGATACCCCAACGCAAATTATATAATTCTTTCAACATTTGTGTGGTATATTGCTCATTATCAAGCAGTGATGTAACAAGAACTTCTGTCTCTCCAGTACTTAATCTAATACGTACAAACCGTACTGTTATTTGCTCATCTAATCCCAAAACTTTACACTGTTTTTTAACCTTTCCGTTAGCGGTTAAAGTTACTTTTTTACTGTCAATAACATTTTGTTTAAACAGTTGTTGTGCAGCTTTGAATGAGCTTTTAGAACAACGTCCAGCGAATTGTCTATTAAGTTTAATTAGAGAGGCTAAAAAAATGTAGGAGCTGTAATTTCGATCAAATATAATAAGATCATTGGCTTGTGTGTGTTCAAGATGTTTTAAAGCCAAGTTAACCTCATAGGCTTTAGCGGGTGCAAGACAAGCATCGACAACAACCTTATTAAGGGGATCGTACATTACTGAGGCGAGCGCATAGCCATGCTCACCAGTTATTTTCTTGTTATTACAAGTAGTTGTTTCGAATCTAATCGTACCAAATTCCTGTATGATTTCTGTGGTATTAGGTAGGTGGATTTTAGAACCATCGATTGCCAATAGGCGAAAGCCCCAGACTTTCTCATAGTTGTCATCGTTGTAAAGAACATCAAGCACAGCTTTTTTGTTTAATGTTACAAACGCTATGGCTTTTAAATGCCGACGTGCTTGGGTAAAAGCACTCTTTGTTACCATAATGCCGTTGTCCAGCTTTTTAAAAAACTCATTTAAAACAAGCTGTAACGGCTTTATGCTTTTTTGTAATATTAACAAAAGAACGGTTGCGAAGTCTAATTTCAACTTACGACTAAAAAATATTGATGCTGTGCGATGCTCATTCTTAAATGAGTCATCATTTAAGAGTGAGCGGATAATTGAAATTGAACGGATGGCTTTGTCATTTTCACCAGCCGATGTGTCTTTTTCCATAATCTGATTTTACCTCTGGTTTGAAAGCCGCTAAGTATAACACATTTTCCTTAACTTAATGGCATTG
>JSZA02000011.1 GCA_000785145.2 Candidatus Thiomargarita nelsonii | reverse complement strand
TCAATGCCATTAAGTTAAGCAGAAATACGTTTTTTTGTAGGGTGGGTAGGGGCAATCCCTTGTGGTTGCCCGCGCAACATCGTTATGGGACGCCCAACCCACCAAACCTTTGAAATTTATAACAAAGGTGGGTTTCGCTCTCGCTCTACCCACCCTACAATATCTCTTAACTTAATGGCATTGCATCTACGGGTGGATTATCGGTAAAGGCATCGGTACGACGATTGACAGTCGTTGCATAAGCGGTCGTGCCCCATATCCAGGAAGCTTGGTCCCAGAGTTGACTAGAATTATCTTTTAGATCAATGGACCAGACTCGTTCTGGCAGGTCGCCTATCCACAAGATGTTGGGCATAATCTCATGGGGAATATAACGCAAACCCCGCGCCGGATTATAGGTAGCCGGATTAATGCCCATCAGTTTATTACCATCGGTAAACATGCTCGACTTGACTTCTAAAATAGCATTGAGTGCGCCCATCAAAAGTCCCCAACCGCGCATCCCTTCTTCCGCGTCATTACCCAACAAGGGAACCACTTTCCAATGGAGAACGGTAATTGCTCAAATCAGGCTGAGTCACTCCTCCCTTGATATGTATGATTCTATCATCCGGCGTATAGATGAGATTTTTCGCCATAGCTGCCGTTGTGAGTAACAACAAACCAACTAACCCAAGGCAGGGTTTCCAAAATTTTTTATTGCTCATCAAACGATTCTCCAGTAGTTAAAAAGTGTAGCCAAAGCCTAAGCGTATAACCCAAGGGGGTGCTGGACCTAAGTCAGGATCGATCACGCGAAAGAGTCCCGATAGTGTCATACGAAGTTGAGGATCAAAACACTTCGTCTCCCTGATTAGCACAACCACCGAGAGAGTTAGCAATATCTAGGGCATCACAAGTATGAATTTCAGGCTCCGGAATTTTGCCATCATAATGATCATCTTCATGGTCAAAACCGACAAAGGTGAGATCTAAGGCCAGAAAATCTTCATAGATCGGTTTGACAAAGGAGGCGAAATAGGTGGTGGTATCGCCAAAATCGACGCCATCATGCTTGGAAACGAACTTGTGTGTCACCCCAAAATGGACGGCACCACGTCCCAAAAAACTATTGGGTTCAAACTGTCGAGTGAAAAAGGCACCCAATAGAAAACGGGTTGTGCCAGTACCCGGTTGTAGCGTAGAAGGCAGGCGGCCATCTCCAGCAAATCGCCCAAAAATGCCGTTGTTGAACGGAAAATGGCACCACCAGGGGCAAAAGATTGCGGCCCCGCCGAGGGAACGCCAAAGGCGCCGCCCGCACCAGCGGCTGGTCCATCACATAAGTCGCGGTGTCCCTGATTGAAATTATGGAAAAAACACCTTCCGTCTCCCCAAACGCCATTGGCGACATTGGCTTGTTGCACAGCATCAAATCCCTGAGCAGCGGTGACATTAGGGGGCATTGGTCTCTTAGCGGTAATCCGTCCGTTGCTACCGAACAAGGGTAAATTATCAGAGAGTGAACTTGAAAAAAAACTCCGCATCCTTGAATCTGGGGATTTGATAACTCAGGGTTCTAATAATTTTCGTTATAGTGGCATCCCTGATGACATTTTAGATTTGATCTTTCGTACACTCTACCAAGAAGAAATTGAGCAAGTCAAACCGGATATAGCGCAAGAATTGACCAATCAAGTGGTTGCCTTAAAGAAAGACAAACAGTCGTTACAAGGTGCATATAATGAACTCAAGGGGCGAATGTTAGAATTAATTGTTTACCGGGAATTGAACCAATGTCGAAACAAGGGCAAACCGATAGATAATTTTCGCGCTAGGTTACGAGCCATTGAAAATGCTCAACTGGCAGCGAATATAACAGCGATGTCAAAGCTTAGCTTTGAGAGAGTTTGGATGAATTATTATATACAATTGCCTCAAACGACTGGAGTAGAAGTAGAGGTTTTAGCTTTGGGAGAGGATAAAAACAGTTGTTGGGCATTAGTCTTTGAATTGAAAAACCGCGATGCTAAACATTTACCAACCATGCAGGACGCGCAATTGTTTGTGACGAAGATAGAAGGGATTAAACAGTGGTTGAAAGGAAAAACCATCAAATTGGTTTGCCCTGTCTATCTGAGTGCCCAAGGGTTTGCGGCTTCAGTAGAATCGTGGTTACACGAACAAGGTGTGTTGACTTAGGATTTGGCACATTGGGAGCGTGGCTCTAAATAAAGCGACTTTGCGAAGCACTTAATGGCATTGAACTCTACCCACCCGACATTACTGATTATCTAGTTTAGTCTATCGTTTTTAACTCAAATCTTTTATAGAAATCCTATTTTTTTAAAAAATAGGAGATCAATGAAAGTTGAAAATCTTACAATGTGTTTAGTTGAGCGACTTATATTTATTTTATGCTATCCTGAGCACTCACCTCAAAACAAAAAGATTAACAATTGGTGGTGCCGTTTGGTATTTTGTCTAAAATATTTGATAGGGTAATTTACACGAGCCTTGGCTTAACGGGTGAGTGGCTCCCATATGAGGCTGCGAAAATGCTAGGGGATACTAAGCTCAATGTCATTAAAGCCAAAAAAATGTTTTTCACAATACCTTACTCCGCTGGTAAATTATTTATTAGACTTGTCCCTAAATTTCTGGCATTTAGGTGTCCTAGATTTAATTTTTTGGTACGCCTTTTTAAACTTTTAGAAATGCCATTTTTTGAAAAAATGGCATTTCTTGTTTAATTAGGAACAAGTCTATTATATAAAACCTGCTCAAGCGATAATGGTTTTATTCGTTGTGCTCAATTTAGTTAAAAAAAAATCTTATGTCAAGTCGTTTTAACTGCTCTCTCTCAATCAATGCCATTAAATTAAGGGCAACCACAAGGGATTGCCCCTACGAAAACCCATCACGTATCCTGTAGGGTGGTTGCCCTTAACTTATATCAGCCCGTTTGACAGCCGGCACAGTTGCCCAACCAAGTAAAGTGGCAGTGATAGAAACTTGAAACGCACACTGACACCATTAGGCAATTTGGTGGTGGCATCCATTTGGCTAGGGGGCGCAGAGTTGAAACGCACCGCTAAATCTCGTTGTTTCTCTGAAAGAAAAAGATGGAGAGATTTCATCTGGCCCGTTTTTCCAGCTTTTACCTCTATTGGGATAATTTGCTGATCCAAGCTGATAACATAGTCCAGTTCTGCGGACGAAGACTTCTTTTCCCGTGCCCAGTAGTAGAGACTCGGTTCCTCGTAAGGCTTTTTGGAAGAGAGCAGGTGCTGACCCACAAACTGTTCAGCGAGGCTGCCGCTATTGATGAAGTCCAGTTCGTTAACTTTCATAAGGTTTAGGTAATTCAGTCCGAGGCTGGTGGAGACTAGGCCAATATCTAAGAACAGAACCTTGAAAAAACGCTCATTTTGTTCAGCACCTAAAGGTACACCGTTCGCCGCACTATGAAATACTTTCCAAGCCACTCTTGCTAAACAAAGTTGGTTTAAGGCAGTGGCAATATTCACGGATTTGTTCTCGCGGCTAATCTGGCTGTATTTGAATTTGTTGCCAATCAAAGTGGGTATTTTATTGAAAACTTGACGAATCAAGTCATGTTTCGTGAATGAGGCATATTTTCCAAAATCATCCCGATAGGTGGAGAGAATGGATTGTTTGGCTTTTTCGCTGGCTTGGAAGGTTCTGTCCTCAACGTAAGCCTTGATGGACTCAGGCATACCACCAGTGATGAAGTATATCCTGACAAGGTCCATCAATTTATCATGGAGGGGCTGGGGGATTTCTGCATTGATTTGGTAATGTTTCAAAAAATCGGCGAGTGCCGCTTCACCGACGGCGAGCAGAAATTCCTCAAAAGTCATGGGACCAAGATGCAGATATTCAATCCGACCGACGGGCATGGAAAAGGCAGCTTGAGAGAGGGTGAACTCAAGTAGAGAGCCAGCAGCGATGACATGAAGTTCTGGTAATTCTTCATAGAAATATCTAAGCGACACAATGGCTTTTGCGGCTGCCTGTACTTCATCCAGAAAAAGCAAGCTGTAGCCGGGTCGAATAATCTGTCCCGTTTGTAGCGAAACCAGTTGGATGATTTTAGCCGGATCGTTATATTTAAAGAGGCTGACTAATTCAGGATTTCGCTCAAAATTGAGTTCTACAAGCTCAAGATCACATTGTTCTGATAACAGTCGCACTAAGGTGGATTTGCCTACCTGTCTCCCCCCCCTGATGACAAGCGGTTTACGATGTTTTTCTTTGATCCATTCGCTTAGATAAGAAAGCTGTTGCCTATGCATAATTGTCGCACCGTTGTAAAAAATACAAGGTTATTTTATGCCTATTACGGATTTAATACAAGGTTCTGCTCGTTCAATATTTATTTTATGCTATCCTGAGCACTCACCTCAAAACAAAGTGATAAAGTCAGGGCTGTGGCACTCTCTCCCCAAGACGGCACCATCGCTTCTGGTAGTATTGATAATACCATTCGTCTCTGGAATGGACGGCTGGCGGCTCTAATCAAGAAATTCACTTATGGTCGCTGCGCGATGGGCTACCAAAAAAGTGTTTCATTCTCGCACCGGAGAATGGGTGGCTTGGACTCAAAGCGGCTCAAATGCGCCATGCTCTCTACCGTCCCGATATCGTTGCCAATGCGGTGCGCCTGCGCTCCGTCGATGACGATTCCTTTAGAATTGGGCAAAAATCGTTTACATATTGTGGCGAAAAATAGCATCGGTGAAACGGCTAAAGATTGGATTGTTGATTTAATAGAGGGCGAGAATCAGGAGGGTAATTGTTGGCATCAATCGAGCGTGGTGAAATGGCGGCGCCTGCAATACGCGCTGGAAAATACGCAAGAGCGACGAATTTTATTAGTGGACACTTGTCACTCTGGCAATGCTTTCAATTCGCGCCTTGTCAAAGATGCCGCTGATGCTAATATTGTTGTAATCAGTGCCACGGCGCAAGAATTGCCGGCATTGAAACATGGCGTTTTTACTTATGCCTTGCTTTCCGGTTTGCGCGGTTATGAACATTTTTTTTTGTTAAAAGGAGTCCAAGATTTATCTTGGACTCCTAAAGATGGATTTTTCACGACATTTTAATCACTAAAGCGGTCGTATTATCCTGATTTAGTTTACCTTTATTTTCTACTGCCATCAACAATTTGTTCACTAATGCATTCGCCGGTAATGATTTACCTAAAATATTAGCGATTTCCGTTTCAGACAAACTCAGTATTCCGTCACTGGCTAATAGAATACGATCACCCGCTTCTAAAGGTGCAGATGATTGATCAATCATATCAATCTTTCTCCCCACAAGCGCAGCGCGTAGCATATTACGATCTGGATGTGTCGCCAGCTCTTCTGGCATGAGTTCACCCAAATGTACCAGTTCTTGCAATATGGGTTTCATGGAATGATCCGCATTTAAACGGACTAATTCCCCGGCTTTCTTGTAAAGCCATAAGGGAGAATCGCCTACACTAATCCATTCTATTTGCACATCACTGATGGCAGCCGCAACCAATGTACAACCCATGCCCTTTAATTTTGGCTTTGATTGTGCTTCTAAAGCTAACTGTTCATTCGTTTTTTGCAAGATTTGCTGTAACCGCTCTCCCACACGCCCGGAGACCGCATGATAGCCATACATAACCGTTTTAATGGCACAATCGCTGGCAAAAGCACCGCCCTTGTGCCCCCCCATGCCGTCTGCCAGTACCATCAAAAAGTCCTGAGGCTGGCTGTTATCAAAGCCAAAATCATCTTCCTGATAATGGCGCATACCTTGAATACGCTCACCTGCGAATTCTTCGTTATCAATTAAAAATTGTTTTGCCAATTGAAATCTTCTCCAAATAGGGGGACAAAATGTAAAGTAAAAGTTGTTTGTCCCTTAAAAATGAGTGTGTGCATCAACGTCTCTGTGGAATGATTTCTCCTGTATCAGGATCGCGCTGGAGACCTAAATGAGAACCTGTTTTTTTATGTTTGACTTTTAGTATGGCTAACAATTTGCGTATGCTGGTTTGATATTTTCCCAATAAAAGCAGTTCATCTAAGCCGACATAAGTACCTTCTTTGACCCGATCCCAATGTGGACCTCGTTTGCAAAATGTGCCATTGGCACTATTACAGTCAACCAAATAATAGTAACCTTTGGCATCTTGAGTGATTTCTAAATGGATATCACTGACAGAATGATCGGCGTCTGCTATAATAATATCTGCTTTTTGAGCACGACCAACTAGAAAAGTTTTCATTGGTTTTTCATCTCTTATGAATTAGGATTGGAAAGCACAATAATAAATACAATTTATGTGTGCATGGCCAAAAGTTTTATGGCTGAGTGTCTTAAAAATCCTATTTCTTGAAGAAATAGGATTTTTTGAAATTTATTGGTTAAATTATATCATGAATAACACACTTAAACATTGTCGTGTACGACTAGACTTATTTTGCACTATCGATCTCACAAACAACCCGAAAACCAACAAGGTTGTTCCTACTGTTTGGCTGGCTCCGGCTTCGACTGGCAGCACGACAACCTTTGGGGCTGAGGAACCATGAACCGCCACGAAGCAATCGGAATTCCTCATTTTGACTACTCTCATCAGAGTAACTATACCAAGGATCAGCGCACCATTCCCAGGCATTTCCTACCGTTTCATATAATCCAAAAGGATTAGGTGCAAAATAACCGACAGGTGCCGTTTTTTTATCATCCCATTGACTACCACAACCTGCACAGTTAGCCCGATTATAGCCTATTTCATCTCCCCACCAATATTTTGTTTTCGTATCAGCCCGTGCGGCATATTCCCATTGGGCTTCGGTTGGCAAACTATAGTGCCGCCCAGTTTGTGTACTCAACCATTGAACATAAGCCATAGCATCATGCCAAGAGACATTAATCACGGGACGATTACAGCGTCCCCAACCTTCATCATCAGGTTTTTCTCTATTAGTGGCTTTTGTAAAGCGATCATATTCTAAAAAGGTGACTTCATAGCGCCCTATCGCAAAAGGCTTTATAGAGACAGAATGCACAGGTTTTTCCTCATCACCACCTTGAAACGAAGTAACGGTAACGTTCATATCTCCCATTTGAAAACGCCCAGCGGGAATCACGACCATTTGGGGGCCAAAACCACCCGCTTGCAAACGATCACGAAAAATTTCGGGGGGAGGCTGTAATTCTTGCGTCATTTCTTGTCGCAATTGGAAAAGGCGTTGTTCTTCGGCAACGATTTGCTCTTGTAATTGCACTAAACATTGCTCTTCGGCTTCTCGTGCTTTTTGCGCCTTTGCTAAATTGGCGGTTTCAGCCACCGCTTGCTGTTGCAATTGTTGCAATTTTAACCTATTTTGTTGTTGCGACTGTGCCAAGTGTTGAGCCATATAAAATATATAACCCCCATTTAAGAGAATTATCATTCCGCCTAATATCCACCATTTGATTGGTTGCTTATTCAATTTATTTGATGGTTTAGATAAACCGAGTGCCTTAGCCCACTGTTCCACATTTTGAGGGCGGTCTTTTTCTGATACTTTTAATGCCCAATCAATGCCTTGTAATAAACGTTTTGAATATTTTTTGCCCGCTATCTGTAGAATGGATGGTAATGGATCGACATTTTCATTTTTAAGATGGCGCTCTGACGCTTCTAACGGCAATTTGCCACTGATAATACGATATAGCACAGCAGCCAAGGCATAAATATCTGTCCAAGGACCTTGATTGTCTTTTTTAGGCTCATATTGCTCAAACGGGGCATAACCGGGGCTAACAACTAAGTTGAGGTTGCCGCTACGGCTCCCAAGGCTATAACGTGCTGCTCCAAAACCAAGTAAAACCGGACTTTGGTCTTCATCACGCAAATAAATATTATCAGGTCTAATATCTTGGTGCAGAAATCCTGCTTGATGTGCCGCTTGTAAACCGGATAACAACGGTGGCAAAATTTTCAAAAGTTCTGCTTCTGTTGTCATCTTACCATTTTTCAATACAGTCGTCAGGCTTTGCCCTTGCTCATATTCCATGACCATATAGGCCGTTTCATCTGCTTCAAAGTAATATAAAACATCTACAACGTTAGGATGTTGAAATGTGGCAAGTGTGTGCGCTTCATGGAGAAAAACGTCTAAACCCAAGGCAAAATATTCTTGATATTCTTTAGCTTTGAGCCGAATCTTGTCGCTATTTTTCCTGCTGATCAAGTGATTGGGAAAATATTCTTTGATAGCGACTTTTTGTTTTTTAGTGTCTTCGGCAAGGTAAGTGATGCCAAATTCTCCCTGCCCAAGAATGGCTTCGATACTATATTCTTTTAATTGATAGCCTATCGGCAAAACATCCGTGCTAGTAGTCATTAGTTTTCAGTAGTTGTAGTGATCCTAAAATTTCCAAGATAAATCTTGGACTCCTAGTAAATTTTGTGAATGTGTTATAATTAACACACTTCACCCTCCCACATTAAGGATAAACGATGTCACGAGCATTTAATTTCAGTGCTGGTCCTGCAACATTACCTCAATCCGTATTAGAACAAGCCCAAGCAGAGTTGCCTGATTGGCACGGCTGCGGTATGTCAGTGATGGAAATGAGCCATCGCAGTAAAGAATTTAAGTCGATTGCCGAACAAGCTGAGGCCGATTTTAGGGAATTATTAAATATTCCAAATAGTTACAAAATACTCTTTTTGCAAGGCGGCGCATCTAGTCAATTTGCTATGGTGCCCATGAATTTATTGCGCGGTGGCAATGAGGCAGATTACTTTAACACTGGTATATGGTCAAAAAAAGCCATTGCCGAGGCCAAAAAATATTGCCAAGTCAATTTGCCCGTCGATTCTGCCCCCAATAATTTTACCACTGTCTCTGACACTTGGACATTGAATCCCAATGCCGCTTATGTCCACTATACGCCCAATGAAACTATTAATGGTGTGGAATTTCATAGCATTCCTGATGTGGGCGATAAGCCTTTAGTGGCAGATATGTCGTCAACTATTTTATCGCGTCCTTTGGATGTTTCCAAATATGGGTTGATTTATGCGGGCGCACAAAAAAATATCGGTCCCGCCGGCTTAACTATTGTCATTATACGTGAAGATTTGGCAAACATGCCTTTGCCTCATACGCCGTCAATGTTGAGTTATAAAACCCACATTGATAGTGGCTCTATGTATAATACGCCACCGACTTATGGCTGGTATATTGCCGGCTTGGTGTTTAAATGGCTCAAAGAATTGGGCGGTTTGGTAGAAATGGGTAAACGCAATCAGCGCAAAGCTGAAATGTTGTACGCGGCGATTGATAATTCTGATTTTTATAATAATCCTGTCGCTCTTGCGTATCGCTCTTGGATGAATGTGCCGTTTACGCTGATAAATGCCGATTTAAACCAAAGCTTTTTGGCGGATGCTAAGGAGGCGGGTTTAGTCACTTTGGCAGGGCATCGCACTGTGGGCGGTATGCGGGCGAGTATTTATAATGCTATGCCAGAAGAGGGCGTACAGGCATTAGTTGATTTTATGAGTGATTTTGAAAAACGGAAGGGATAATGTATAAGGTACTGACTTTAAATAATATTTCTGTCAATGGTTTGGAGCGTTTGCCGCGCTCAGATTATGAGGTGGCTTCTGAATTTAAGCAGCCTGACGCGGTGTTATTGCGTTCATTTAAGATGCACGATTGGGAGATACCCGATACGTTGAAAGCTGTTGGACGGGCGGGGGCGGGGGTGAATAATATCCCGGTTGATAAAATGAGTGCTCGTGGGATTCCCGTCTTTAATGCCCCGGGAGCGAATGCGAATGCGGTTAAAGAGTTAGTATTGGGATGTATGTTATCAGCCGCCCGTAATCTTTTTCCAGCGTGGGAATATGCCCGCAATTTGCAAGGTACGGATCCTGAAATTTCTAAACAAGTCGAAATCGGCAAAAAGCAATTTGTTGGTTTTGAGTTGTCTAAACACTCTTTAGGGGTGATTGGTTTAGGTGCCATTGGCGTAAAAGTCGCTAATGGTGCCCAGGCGTTAGGTATGCAAGTGATAGGCTATGATCCGCATATCACGGTGAAAAATGCTTGGCAATTGTCGTCGCATGTGAAACAGGCTTTGAGTGTTGAGGATATGTTGTCACAAGTTGACTTTGTGACAGTGCATGTGCCTTTGCAAGAGGCTACTCGCCATATTATCAATGCGGAGCGTTTACAAGAGGCGCGTCAGGGTTTGATGATTTTTAATTTTTCGCGTGACGGGATTGTTGATGATGTTGCGGTTTGTGAGGCGATTAAGGCGGGGCGGGTTAATGGTTATGTGTGTGATTTTCCAAGTAATTTATTGAAAAACCATGAGCGGGTTATTACGTTGCCACATCTTGGCGCGTCTACCAAGGAGGCAGAGGATAATTGTGCCATCATGGTGGCTGATCAGGTGCGTGATTATTTGGAAAATGGTACGGTGCATAATTCGGTGAATTTTCCAGAGATAGAGATGCCACGTAACGGCGGACCTCGTTTGCTGGTTGTCAATTCCAATGTTCCTCATGTGATTGAGCGCATTTCCAGTGCGCTGGCTAATGCCAATCTCAATATTATGGATATGTTAAATCGATCTCGCGGTGATATGGCTTGTACTTTGGTTGATGTTAATAATCCGATACCACAAAGCGTTGTGGATGAAATTAGTGCTAAAGATGGGGTGTTGATGGTGCGGACGTTGTAACACGTCCAAGATTTATCTTGGACTCCGGAGCCGTTAGGAGTCCAAGCATTTAACTGGGAAAATCAACAATGGAAAAGGGAGATAATTAAAAATGTCTACAATTTTACCGACAGATTTTTATGCTTGGACACAAAAAACTTCACAATTGTTATTGGATGGTAACTACCATCAAGTTGATATGCAAATGATAGCAGAGGAAATTAAATCTATGGGAGCAAGTGAACGGCGTGAATTGATTAACCGATTGGCAGTACTAATAATGCATCTCTTAAAGTGGCAATATCAATCTGGTCTCCGTTCACGTAGTTGGAAACTGACTATTGTGGAACAGCGTCGAGAAATTCATGAATTATTAGAAGATAGTCCAAGTCTAAAAGCTAGATTATGTGAAAAGTTTCCTCTAGCATATAATAAGGCTATCCTTAAAACTGAGAAAGAAACTAATTTGCCACGTAAAACTTTTCCTCAAAATTGTCCTTATACGTTGGAACAAGTGTTGGATGAGCAATTTTATCCGACAGATTAGGATCGTGCATGAAATAACTTCGTCAAGTCAAAGTCAAAACCAGACCTGCCAAAGCGTAACCAGGTCTGTATTTGACTTTGGTTTTGACTTTGACCTGGCAGGTTTGGGTTTCAACCTGCAAGGTCTGGTTTTGAAGTTGACTAAATTATTTTATGCACGTTCCTTAGCATTTATATCTCCTTAGATATAACCCGCCTTTTGTGGTTTTGGCGTTTTAAAGAACCTATTGAATTAAGTCCTAACGAAATCAAGGCAATAGGAAAAATGTGGGAGCCGAGTCTTTTTACTCAGGATGAGATTGAGGAACTGGTTTTAAAGGTATCACCCGAAGTTCGGTTGAGGGGCTTGAAACCTTCCGACGTGATGAATTGCTTTAAGTCGGAACAACTCGAAGAAATTGAGGCTTACCTTAAACAACGAAAACAACAAAGTTAAGTTTCAATGCCAGTAGATAAATCGCCTACACCTCTGCTGGCAATAACCAAACAGAGTAGTCATAATGAATGAAGACAATGAAAAAACCTATTGGCATCAAACGAAGTAACGGAGCTTGCGACGATCAATATTGGGCAGACTACTTAAATTTTTATTAGCACCCGTGGGGATAACCGTCTTAACCGATGTTAAAGTGATGAGTCAACCACCAGAAGCGGATGTTTTATTATTAAAACTAAAATCTCCAAAATGGACTAAAAAACAACTGGAGCGATTACCCGATGGGATTAGAGATAGCACCGCTCATCACATTTTGATAGAATTTAAGGCGACTGAATCCCTTAATAAGGGAACCTTTACCCAAGCGTCAGGGTATGAATACTTTTATATACGCTCACAAAAAATAACCGATAACGAAATACAAACTTTTGTGATGTGTGCGAAACAGCCTCAAAAAGCCAATAGAGAGCAATACGGTTATACGATCCGAGTACAAGCCGGTATTTCTCAAAGTACAAATATTGCTTATGAGCATATCACATTGATATCCCTAAACGAATTACCTGATGAACTTCACAATGCTTGGGTAACTTGTTTAGCCAGTAAAAAACTCAAAAGACTTAAAGCGTTTAATCTTTTGAAATCTCAAGGCTTCAAACAGATACCAAAACCTTTTAAAGGTTTTTTAGTCGAATTATGGCAACATATCTCAATAAAAGGAGATGATGATATGACACTTGAATTAAGTCCTAACGAAATCAAGGCAATTGGCAAAATGTGGGAGCCGAGTCTTTTTACTCAGGATGAGATTGAGGAACTGGTTTTAAAGGTATCACCCGAAGTTCGGTTGAGGGGCTTGAAACCCTCAATGCCATTAAGTTAAGGGCAAACCCGATAGGGTAGCCCCTACGTGAACCGTGATTTGTTGTAGGGGCGGGCAACCACAAGGGATTGCCCCTACGCCAATGGCATTGGCTTGAAACCCTCCGATGTGATGAATTGCTTTAAGTCGGAACAACTCGAAGAAATTGAGGCTTACCTTAAACAACGAAAATAACAGAGTTAATTTCCGTGCCAATCCATCCCGCTGGTCGCACCTCGGGTCATTAATGATCATTTGGAGTTGATCAAGGACTTGTTGCCGCTGTTTGGGTTTGATCGTGCCTGAAAATATGGCCTCAAAAGTGGCCTCGCATTCGTCAATTATCAAAACTGGGGACTCCGCTAAAAAATTACTAATCCCCTCATTTATAATGGAGTTCAAGCATACCGATAAGTTGAAAAGCTGATCTTGTGGGCGAAAAAGTGTCTATTTAAAAAGTCGTGGATTTAGAATAAGCCCTGAATATGTGTCGGTGGCGGGTTTGCATGAAGATGTTCACGATTGTCAGGCTTTGAATTTTAATGGTAGTTTGTGGCTCAATGTGGTGCCAATTGTCTCGGCACTATCGACAAACGAGTTGCTAAGTTTTTATTACGCACAATATCGGATTGGATAACCTAAAAATAGCGGGCTCAGAGTTAGCGTTTTCGATAAATTGTTTAGCGTAGCGATCTTCGTTGCGGGAAATCCGCGTAGCGGAATTCCCGAAACAACAAACAAGAATTTTTATGTATTTTGGAGTCCAAAGCTTTAGCTTTGGAAACCCATGTCCAAAGCTAAAGCTTTGGACTCCAATATCTCCGATAATTCATGGTTCAGTACTTAATAGTGAATCCAGTTCTTTTTTGTGAGTGGTATGTGTTTTGACAAGACAATCGCTAATGGGCGCTTTGAATAAGCAAAAATCAGAGTAATACTTGGAATATAGACATTTTTTTTTGACAAATTTCCAAAGGCGTTCAATTAAATTGATTAATTTCGTCTTGGCTAAATTCGATTTTGATCACACTGTTACTCCTAATATGAGTTATTTTTATAAAATATACCGGTTTTTTTCTAAAATAAAAGCTCAATTTCTGACGGTGCTCAGTATATTATTGTTTTTATTGAGTTTGTCTAAAATAACCTTTGCTGAATCTAATCAAGGTGTAGAAAGAATAAAAATATCAGGAACTCAACACGCCTTAGTTGTTGGTATTGATAAGTATAAATCGGAGTTCATGAATTTAAATGGGGCTGTTAATGATGCCAAATTATTAAGTTCGGCTTTGCGTGATGCTGGTGTAAATTTACCAAATGCACGAATTTTGCTGGATGAACAAGCTACTCGTGTCGCTTTTGTTCGAGCTTGGCGAAATATGGTTCGACAAGCAAAGCCTGGGGATACTTTAATCGTCACTTTTGCTGGGCATGGGGCACAAGAAGATGATTTAGCTCCTCTCGGTGAACCTGATAAAAAGGATGAAAGTTTCATTTTCCATGATTACAAAATTGATAAACAAAATCGTAGTAATCCACAAGGGCGGATTACTGATGATGAACTATTTGGACTGTTTGAAGAAGCCAGTGATTATAAAATTTTAGTCATAGCAGATTCTTGTCATTCCAGCGGAATGATACGTGCTATTAGTCAGAAACCATTTGGCAAATATCGCAGCGGAGGCTATCGGCAACTTCAAAGACTTGCACCACCAGCTTATCCAAGCTTACCCAAAAGCCGCGAAGGTAAAGCTCTTCCACATGTTACCTATATAACAGCAGTTAATCACGATAGTTTACAAGTCATGGAAACGACATTAAATGACAAAGCTCATGGTGCATTAAGTTGGTTTTTTGCTCAAGCTATTAGTGGTAAAAAAGCCGATGGGAATAAAAATGGACATTTAGAACGTGATGAACTAGATAGGTTTTTAACCGAAAAACTAAAAATTCAGACGCATCATAATCAAAACCCGAAAATATTGCCGAATAGTGATAAAGTTTCGGTATTTGATTTACAAAATCAGAAGAAAGGTTTTGTAGTCGAACCAATAACCAGTCGTATTGCCATTGTAGTTCAAAATGGCAGAGTTCCTAAAGGCTTACAACATATACGCTTAGTGAAATCGCATCAAACTTTTGATTTATATTTTGTAATCAAAGGCAAACAAACTGTCGTTTTTAATAACACCGGTGATAAACTCACAACAATTAGTTCAAAGCAAGAATGGCAACGCTTAATAAATAAACAGCGACTACTGAAAATTTTAGCCACACAATTTTCAATGCGTCTCGCCCCGATAAAGATAAAATTAAGGGAAGGCAATGGCTTACATAAAAAAGGCCAATATTTGCATTTTAGTATAGGCAGTTCCAAGGAAAATTTAAAAGCACTAACCTTATTTGGATTAGGAGCCAAAGGCGAACTACAGTTTTTATACCCATTCAAAGAATATGGTTATCCCTTAAAGGTACATAGATTTCCCTATAATTTACCGCCAATGACAGCCAGTTCTGGCGGATAAAATTTGGTGGTAATATTATGTATGCAAATCACCGACAAAACAATTGCATAGATTACTAGCAAGAGTAGAACCGAAATTACCTGAACCAAAACAAATTTTGCGAATATTGAAGAGACAAAAATGCCAAATTGGGCAATATGCGGTTTTTGGTGGGGAATAGGTAGGGGCAATCCTTTATGGTTGCCCAGTTATTTCGATACTTTTATTTCACTTCAATCTCAACTCGCAGATTTTTAGCTCTATTTTTTGAAATAGGCTTTGTATCAGCTATGTAGGGTGGATTAAGCGATAGCGTATCCACCAAAACATAACTGATTCAGATAAAAAAATTATTTTATTAGTTGGGAGATAATTGGGATAGGGAATTTTTGGAAAAGGTTAATAAGGGTGGGATTGAAAGGGTTTTGCTTTAGGAGTGCAAGGTAATCTTGCACTCCAAACGAAGTAAGCCAAGCTAATTTATGTTTATTTGACTTCAAGCGTCACTTGTTCTGTTACCCATTCAGTATTCGACACTCGTGCTAAGCCTCTATTTCCATGTACGGCATTCACCAATAGCTGCTCTATCGGGTTTAAACCTCTATCTCTCTCACGTTGCAAACTTTCCTGTTCCAATAGTAACACATCAAACGGTTGTGTGCTGGCTATCAATTTCAGGGTTTCTGCGCCTCTGTGTTCCATCAGTAATAACGCTTCTTCGCTCAAATCCAGCTTTTCTCCTGCCTTTATTAGGGCATATTCCTCTCTTTCTTGAGAATCTGGGAAAAGGGCTGAGATAGCACCATCAGGGGTAATATCGAGCAGGTAATAATAATAGTCTTGTTCACTTTGGTTGTGTAAAATGAAACTGACTAGTTCGTCTTTTTTCAATTTTTTCCGACTGAACACGTCTGGCTACTGTTGCTTTGCAAGGCTTTAATTTCACGAATCCTTGCCATTTTTTTCAAATTCTCCTGTAGTACTTTTATACCTTTGTCAGGATTAGAAAATCGAATTTGCAAATTTTTATTAAATAAGCCTTGCTCTGGTGTCAGTACCCATAATTCTGGGGGTTGAGTCAAAAACGGTTTTGGCAAAGCATCATCAGTTTTTTCATTTTTTGGTCTTTTTTATCTTGAAAGGCAGCTTCTAGGATTTGCAACAAATTTTTATCTTTCCCCTTGGGAAAATCGGCTGATAGGTAAATTTTTATCGGCTCAAAATGATAGGCATGGCTGGCTTTACCTTTACTTACAAAGGCATTAACTTCAGTCATTTCAAAGTGTGGGGAAGCTGTGGAACTCTGAGACAAGCGGTAAATTGAACCAACTGTCACACCTGCAAGAGAACCCGCTTGAATTTATACTAATTCCCCATTAACCTTAGCGACTGAAATAGTGGCAGATAATGGAATTAATTCGCCACCAAAAACTTGTCGATTGCGTTCTCCTTCCATTTGTGGATGTTGCGTTTCACCTCGCAAAGAGACAACTGCACTATAAGTCCGTTTAAAAACATCATTCCAAGTTTGCCCAGCTTGCGCTTGTTGCAAAGCTTTCGCCCAATGCCAAGTAAAAATACCATAATATTTACCATCATTTTCGATTGTTTCCGAGGCAAACTCATCGTTTTGTGCCGAGCCAATATGGATACCATAATATTTCTCAATTTTAGAATCAACCTTTTTTCCCAATATATGAGTCCGTTCATCTCGGCTTAAACCGCGACTAATAGGTGCTTTGTTCCTAGCGACGCTACCAGAATGACAAGAATCAGAGATAAAAACCACATTATGTGTTTTGGCATAAATAGCCCCCAACCAGGAATTAATTTCATCATCTAAGACATCATAATTGTCTTTCTCTCCGATATTACCGCCACGAGTTCCATAAGACACCCAAGTTTGATCTTCACCACTTCGCTCATCGCCATTTAACCTCGAAGGTATAATTTTAAAATTTGGGCTGAAGCCCAGCTTGTTTGCACAATTTGTTAGCCGTAATCCTGTCAAACTGTTTATGTCTCTTCACAGGAATTGTTTTGATGTTATTGGTATAGATGGAATGATTTCCGCCTTCACGTAGCAAGTAAAATTCATTATTTTCCAAATAGTTGACAAGATCACGCAGCTTGACAGACATCCTAAATCTCCACAGGCAGTTGTTCGATTAAACTATTTCCTAACGGGATTTCTTGGTTTTGCATTTTATAGGCTAAAACCATTTCATTCAGTGCATCTCTCAACATAGCGCGACATTCTTCAAGATCTTGTCCTTCAGTTATAACATCTGGCCAGTCAATAAGTTGCCCCATATAACCAGCATCAATTTTGGTGTACTTAGCAGTATAATTGTGTAGCATGGGTTTATCCTTTTTACAAGTAAATCATAAATCAAAATTCAGACAACAAAAAACATGTCATGTTTAATCACAAAAATCACAGTTCAAACCTGAGATGAGTACAACGAATGCTGAAACAACCAATAGAACGCACCCAACACTTGCTTGTTATTTACCCAATTGTTGTAATAATTCTTGCGCCTCAGCATGTCCATTATCCCTTGATCGTTTGCCGTCACTCCTTTCCCTGTACCGTACATTATGCCCAAGTAGACTTGCGCGTCAGCATTTCCCTGAACAGCCGCTTTTTGAAACCACTTCACGGCTTCTTGATAATTTTGAGTCACCCCTTCGCCATTTATGTACATCCTGCCTAATAATATTTGCGCTAGGGCATATCCTTGTTCTGCCGCTTTTTGAAACCACTCGACTGCTGTAGCATAATCGCCTCGTGATAATGCCTTTGCAGCTTGCACTGTTTCGTATTCAGCTTTTTCAGTTGATTAAACTACTGGTGTCTCAGTTAATTGAAATGGTGTCTCAGTTGATGGAACTGATTTTTCAGTTGTTGGTTGCCCTGTACACCCCACTAAAGCCAGAATCAAAATGAGGTAAACATGTCTGGAAATAATTTTACCAATAAATTTCATGTAATGTAATTTCTCCTTTAAATTGTAATAATTAATAATGCAATGCGAAAACAATACAAGAAAATAGCGCGTCTAAACGCCATACAAAACAAACGCCGCCCAATACCTCAATGCCATTAAGCCTGTCCTCCTCCCGACGTTAGGAGGGACCTTTAGGAGGGACCTTAAGGAGGGATCTTGAGGGCAACCATAAAGGATTGCCCCTACAAACCGTGATTTCTCGTAGGGGCGGGTGTAGGGGCAACACCCTAGTGGTTGCCCGCCCCTACGCCAATGGCATTGCCCAATACCTGGGATTAGCGTACTTACCACCCTTTTTTAAGAACTCCCTTTTAGTCGCCGTCAAAGCTTCAATTTGCCCTTTGCCTGCTTTCAATTGCTTAGCTTTTTTTGAAGATTTCCCAGCCTTTTGATAAATCGGCGCACCCATTGCGAATAAATTTCCCCGATTTTTAATCTGCTTATAGGCTAAGTCGCGTTTTTGCAACATAGCCAAAATCGACAAAGATTGAACATAACTTACTTTGTGTTGATCAATTACAGGCTGTTCTTCACCCTCAAACCGCAAAGTTTCAAAAGGAATCAACGCTAACACCCCCGAAGGAGAGATAATCCAATGGGATTTATCCTTAATAATATTCTTGAGAGGCTCTAACAAACGTTTGCTTAGCTCAATACTGAGCTTTTTAATATCTTTCTTATCCTTCTTATTCATATCAAATTTTGATCTCGTCTTATCCCGTGACATTTGATAACGATAGCTTTCCAAGTCTTTTTTGAGATTCTGTATTTTTCCTAAATCGTGCGCGGTAAGCTTGCCATTACTTTCAAAGGTAAAGGCTAAGACAAGATTAGACTCAACCAGATAACTAATCAACACAGCATTTTTAGACAAGTGTTTCGCGCCATTTTTGGCACTAAGTATCTGTACGTCACTGAGTTCAGCATATTTTGGATATTTAGCTTTTAATTTTCGTTCAAACTTGTTTAAGTCAGCAATTAATTGGTTTTTGTCGGTTTCCAAACGTACTTTCTCATTGAGTGCCTTACCAATTTTATCATTGAAATCAGCTAAACGGGTTTCGTAATTCTGTAATTTTTGTTGCTCTGCTTTGCTAAGTCCACTTTCTTGAGCAGCGTGTTTGGCAGCTAGGGATTCCAACAATGTACGAGCTTTGCTGAGTTCAGCGAGGCGAAAAGCGTCATCTAAACGAGATTGTTTAGCGTATAAATAGGAAAGTCTGAAGTAACTAGATACCCATTCTTTAAATAAGGCTTGTCGGTTTTCGGGGGAGAAGCCGCCACTTCGTAGGTGTTCTACCAATGCCATTAAGCCTGTCCCTCCTTGCGTCGGGACAGGCTTAATGGCATTGAGGTGTTCTACGCCTGTGACGATTTTTTCAAAATGCTTAATCGCTTTGTGGATTTTGCCTGGTTTTTGGTAAATTCTCGCCAAATGAATAAGGCTAGTAAGTGTGGAAGGGTGCATGGCTCCTAACACCTCTTTTCTGAGACGATAGGCTTTTTCAGACAAAGGTAAAGCCTTGGATGAGCGGCCTATCATGTGGTAAATAAACGAATAGCAAGGCCTCTGATAAGCGGCCTACAGCTTGGTAAATCCTCGCAAAATTATTAAGCAAGCTCCGCATTATGGTACCAGAATTGCTCCTTGAAAATGGCGTAATAGACTACGAGCTAAATTAGGCATTGCTAAAAGTATAAACAAAATTTTAACAGATTGCACAAGAATTAATTATGACTTGCCACCATCAAGATGCAGCGTTAGGTTTGCCATCTCAAGCCGCAAAGCCACCAACGCCCCAGGGGGCAACACCCTAGTGGTTGCCCTCGGGCGTTGGTGGCATTGACCGAATAGCCAGCAACAATTCTAACCCACCAATCCCCATCAACTCCTCAAAAGACACTGCCACTCGGCTCAAGCTTTTTTTGTGTCAACTACCCATCAAAAAAATGTCACCCTATAAAATTAAACTGAAAATCAAAAAAAAATCAATTGAAAAACGTTGACAAATTAAAGGAGCCAAACCCAAAAATCAACCTCAAGATAAATTAGGATGGATGATAAGGCGGTTGATATTCAGTTGGATGTTTAGGTTTATCGAGCCTTAATGTGTTTTTAGGGGACAATCCTTTGTGGTTGCCCTTAGTTTTATTCTATGTTGGAGCCCAATATCTCCCGCTCCTCCCAGAGAGGAAGATATTGAGGCTTCTTGGACTCGTTAATGCTTGAGTTTGGACAAGTATTATTCAATTTTCTTGATAGAAATCCCTTCAAAACGTTCCTTGACAGAAATCCCTTCGAGACGTTCCTTGGGTGCTAACAAATGTAAATGTTCTCTCGTAAAATCTTCCCAAGTGTAAGGCATATTAACCCCCTCTAATTGGTCTCAAGCTCAAAAGAGATGAATTCAAGCGTAATAACGACAGCCAATTTTTTAGCAAGGATAAATCAAAATCAAAACCAACCCATTGCTTTGCGATTTTGACTTATCCCTGCTAAAAACAAATCCCTGTCGTTAGTTTTTGGCATTATTTTTTTGTTTTGACTTATCCCTGCTAAAAACGCAATGCCATTAAGTTAAGGAAAAACCATACATGTAGGGTGGATACTACATATATTTAAGTAATGTTGAGATCAACAAAGTGTCTTAAAAATCCTATTTCTTCAAGAAATAGGATTAAAATAACCATCAAAACCGAGCCAACAACTGATGCCAAACACTATTTTGTCGCCAAAAAGTGATCAATTGCTGGCGTAAAAGGGGGGATAATACTTGGGGTTCTATGGGCGTATGCAAAGCATCAAGGACAGCGCGATAATAGCCCCGAAATTCTAGCGATTGCAAAGCATGGATGAGACCAAAAAACAGGCGAGAGCCAATCAAATAAGCTGCCATTGGGAACGGAAAATAACGGCGTATAAGCCAAATCGTATTGCGCGTTTCATAATACACCCTTCGCCAATTGGTGCGCCCGCTAGGAGATTCACGGTGTACCACCCGACAATTGGGATCATAATATATTTTATACTGAGAGCGCATCACCCGAATGGCTACCTCAATTTCATTTTGATAGATAAATAAATCTGTTGGATACCAGCCGATTTCTTCAAATAAAGTGCGGCGAATAGCAAATCCACAGCCAACAAATGCCATTGAAGTACCAGGTGCATCGTTTTGAGGGAGATGCCAACTATAGATCGGCTCACCTTTCAAAGACTCAATGCGACAGGCGACGACGCCAACATCGGGGCGAGTATCTAAGCATTGAATAATACGATCAAGTGTTATATTATCTACCGGATGTGAATCATCATCCAATACCAGCAAATAATCACCCTTGGCTTGCTTAAAGCCCTCGTTATAACCCGCAATACCAAGGTTGCTTGGGAGAGACAGCACCCGTGCCCAATCTGCCTGGGTTTGCAAAAATTCTCGCGTGCCATCGGTAGAGCCATTATCAACCGCGATAACTTCAACATCATCACGCCCCTCAAAAAGGCGCGATAACTGCGCGAGAGTATAACGAGTTTCTCTGATACGGTTATAATTCAGAAAGACTATACTTAATTTGGGTGTATTCACTTCAAAATTTTTCATATTAATCCCCTATTTAGATAAAGGCTATTTTGATGCAAAAAGACATTATCCGACTAATTGTTATTGAAGAATCCGCTAATGAGGCTGAAGTCATTTTTAGAAATTTGCGTAAAGCACGCTATCCCATTCGTCCACGCCATATTGAAGACGATGAAGACTTACAAAAAGCCTTGAGCAACAAACAAGAATGGGACTTAATTATTTCAGTACCTCAAGTAGGTGATTTCACCGTAGCGCAAGTTTGCGAGATAGTATCAAAATCCAAACGAGATATTCCAATCATTATTCTTGCTGATGATAATAAAAATATGTTTGAGTTACTCAATGCCGGTGCCACACAAGTCGTACCTAGTGACAATGAGGCTTGTTTAGCCCTTGTTGTTGGCAGAGAACTCAAAAATTTGGCTGAACGTCGTCAGTATCAACAAGTTGAACAAGTTTTCCAAAGCACTCAAAAGCAAAACAAAATGCTGCTGGACTCCTCACGCGATGCAATCGCTTATGTCCATGAAGGTGTGCTTGTCTATGCTAACGCCAGTTATTTAAAGATGTTTGCTTATACTAGCATGGACGACTTGGATGGTTTACCCATCATGGATTTAATCACCCCTAATAACCAAGAAAAGTTTAAAGATTTTCTGCGTGAGTTTATGACCACAGAAATGTCAGATGAGCGCCAAATCGAATTATATGGAGTGAAATCAAATGAGCAACGATTTAAACTGAAAATGGCAGTCACTCAAAGCATTTATGACAGCGAGCCCCGCATTCAGCTTGTCATCCATGATCAATCTTGGAAAAATCGTGATCCATCGACTGGGCTCTTTAACAGTCAACATTTTCTTGAATTGTTGGAAGAAGCCTTGGTTAATGCGAAAGAAACCCAGACGCGCAGTGTCTTGTTTTACATTGCCTTGGATAACTTTAATCGCATTAAAGAACAGCTAGGGGTTGGTGGCACCGAGCCAGTGATTAAAAATATGGCTAAAGTTATCAAGCGTATATCAGATGAGGGCATTTTAGCTCGCTTTAGTGAAGGCGTCTTCACACTCTTAATGAGTGACGAAGAGGGTAAAAAATATGCGGGGGCTGCTGACATCGCCGATAAAATCTGTAAGGTGGTAGAAGAAAGTGTGACTGAATTGGACAAGCAATCGGTTGTCAACACCTGTAGTATCGGCATTACCCGAGTTCTCGCTGTAGCCGACAGTCCACAAGATGTGCTAAATGAGGGGCGTGCCGCTTGTCAAAATGCCCAAGAAAAAGGCGGTAACGCTTTTAAAGTGTATGAAGTTGTGATAGAAAAAGATAAACAAGATAGCTCTCAGATTGCCAAGCTCATTGAAACGGCGATTGAAGAAAATCGCTTATCACTACTTTATCAACCTATCGTCAGTTTGCATGGTGAAACGCAAGAATTTTTTGAAGTCTTGTTGCAGATGGTGGATTCTGAAGGGCAAACTGTCCCAAATCCTGATCTATTTCAAGCCGCTGAAAAAGCTAATTTAAGCATCTCGTTGGATAAATGGATCATCCAACAAGCCATTAACATATCAGCGGAGCATGAAAAAAATGGACGTAAAACTTACTTTTTCATCAAATTGTCTGCTCAGAGTATCAGGGATAAAAAAATGACAGAGTATATTGGGAAACAACTCAATTCCACTCAGTTATCTGGAGAAAACATCATTTTTGAAATCCGTGAATCCATAGCGCAAGAGCAAATTAAACTCGCTAACACTTTTATTAACCAATTAAACAAATTTAAGTGCAAATCGGCGCTTGAACATTTTGGCAGTGAGCTGAATTTTGATACCATACTTAAACATCTCCCGGTTGATTATGTCAAAATTGATGCCTCTTATAGCAAGGGAGGGTTATTGAGCCAACCTGAAAATCAGCAAGCACTGGAAAATGTTGTCAAAAAGGCGCGTGAATTTGGTAAACAGTTAATTGCTGTCTCAGTGGAAGATGCTGATAGTTTGGCGGTTCTATGGTCATCTGAAGTTAATTTTGTTCAAGGAAATTATATCCAAGAGCCGCTCTCAGTGCCGGAATTTGATTTTGAGGCTGACTGATAAGAGCGGAGATTTTGGAGTCCAAAGCTTTAGCTTTGGACTGTTGTTTTTTTCTCACATCCAAAGCTGAAGCTTTGGACTCCAAAAGACTGGAAAACTTATGGTTCAGTACTTAAGTGTTTTACAAATACTTTAGAATTGCGTTGGTAGTTATATAAAGTACGTCGTTTAACTGGCAATGAATCCAAATCAGCGGCTACAAATCCCCTTTCTTGAAACCAATGGGCGGTGCGAGTTGTCAGCACAAAAATCTGGGTAATCCCAGTTTGATGTGCCTCGCGTTCCAAAAAAGCCAGCAAAGCACCGCCTCGATCCGCACCATGATAATCGCTATGCACCGCTAAACAAGCTAATTCCGCCATTTTTTCTTGCACAAAAGGATACAAAGCGGCACCCGCAATAATCATACCATCTCTTTCTTGCACCGTAAAATGCTCGATCTCCATTTCCAATTTTTCACGCGAGCGGCGTACCAAAATCCCTGCCTCCTCTAAAGGTTGAATCAGTGCAAGCACGCCGCCGACATCATTTATAGTGGCTTTGCGGATATGTTCAAAAGGATTAGTGCTAATGAGTGTGCCTATCCCATCACGCGTAAATAATTCTAGCAACAAAGCCCCCTCAGTTTGCCGCGAAACGAGCTGCACTCGTTGTACACCGTTTTGACAAGCCTGTAACACAGATTTAGAAATTTGTCTTTTATAATGTGCATTTTCCAAAGCTTCAAGCAAGGTTAATTGCCGTACCAATTGCCCCGTGCTATCAAATATACCCTCATTTTCTATCAAATAGAGCCATTTTGCAGCACCAAGCGCAATGGCAACCGCACTTGCAACCTCTTCTGTGAGTAAATTAAAACTTTCTCCTGTGGGAGAATAACCAATCGGCGGTATCAGTACGATGTTGTCTTCATCAAGCCTACGCCTAATGGCAGTGGCATCAACGCGACGGATTTCCCCCGTGTAACAATAGTCCACTCCATCACGCACGCCCACCGGGCGGGCTGTAATAAAATTACCTGATGCTGTGCCTATCGTTTCATAAGAGCTTGGAGAATTACTCAATCCCATTGATAAAAGGCTTTCAATTTCAGTGTGAACTTCTCCACAGGCTGCCTTAACACAACAAAGTGCGATTTCATCAGTAATACGTGTGCCATTAACATAACGTGATTCACGTTTTTTTAAACGGCGTTCAATTTGTGGACGGATGCCATAGACGAGCACTATCCGTATGCCTAAACTGTTCAGTAAGGCAATATCATGAATCAGATTAGAAAAATGGGGCGCTTGTACCGCTTCACCTCCAATGGAAATTATAAAAGTACTCCCACGATGGGCATGGATATAAGGGGCGGCACTGCGAAACCAGTCAACAAAGGATTTTGTTATATTTTTATTAGTACTTTCACTCATTTTCAAAATTTTTTTTGACTAAATATTTGACGATTGCTGAAAAACGGTTAATACTGTCATTGATAGTGCCCAAACAATTGTGGGTGCTATTACGCAATCTGATTATAAATTTAATTATTATAAAAGCTAAAAAAGGATAACTACCATGACAGTTAAAACGCCGATACCCATAATTCATCGTCGTTTGGATAATCATGATTCCCATTTGAGAGAGGAAAATGCTCGCTTGAGAACGGATGTCTCACGATTGCGAATTGATAAATCACATTTGCAAGAGGAAAAGTCACTATTGCAAAAGGAAAATTCGCAATTGAAAGCCGAAAATTTACGCTTGAGAGAGGAATTGTATTTTACGCATGAAGAGCTTAAGCAAGAGCGAGAACTATCCGATGTGAAAGATATTGATCTCGCTAGAAATAACGCACTGTATCATATTTTGCAAGATGAGCATTTAAGGCTCGCTTCACTTTAGGACTCGCCCAAAATAAATTTTGGACTCCTATAGGAGTCCAAGATTTATCTTGGACAAACACAATAATGTTGTATCAACTGCCTTAAAATGTCCATCATGGGTTGCAAGCGATCTAAGGCAATAAATTCATCAGGTTGATGTGCCTGCTCAATATCGCCAGGACCTAATATAATCGTCTCCATACCTAAAGCTTTTAAAAATGGTGCCTCAGTTCCAAAAGCCACTGCCCCGGCTGTGTGCTTTGTCAAATCTTGTGCGACTTGAACAATGTCGGCTTGGGCGGGCGTTTCCATCGCAGGGATGCCCTCAAATAGGGGGACAAATTCTATCTCTAATCCACTGTCTTCTAAAATGTGTTGCACACGTTGTCGGAGTTTTGTCCGTAATTCTCCCACATCCATACCCGGTAATGGGCGCAAATCAATATGCAATTCACATTCGCCACAAATACGATTAGGATTATCACCGCCGTGAATATGTCCCAAATTCATTGTTGGTACTGGCACCTGAAATAATGGGTTAATATGGGCGGCTTGCAATTGTTTGCGCCATTTTATTAAGTCTCCGACAACTTGATACATACCTTCTAAGGCATTGTTGCCCAAACTGGGATCACTTGAATGTCCACTTTGTCCGCGTAAATGGATGGCTTCCATGAAAATCCCTTTGTGCATACGCACTGGACGTAATCCCGTCGGCTCTCCTATCACGGCATAACGTGCTTGAGGTTGTCCAGCAGCCAGTAGGGCACGCGCCCCAGACATTGTACATTCTTCATCGGCAGTCGCGAGTATGGTTAAAGGTTGAGCTAAATGTATCCCCGAGGAAATGGCAGCCAGTGCAAGGGCAAAAAAGCCTTTCATATCCGCCGTGCCCAATCCATATAAACGATTGTCGGCTTCTGTGAGACGAAATGGATCATGTTGCCAACGCCCAGCGTCATAAGGGACTGTGTCTGTATGCCCTGCTAAGACTAAGCCATCTTTGCCAGTGCCCAATGTCGCGATCAAATTGAATTTGCCGGGATGATCAGGAACGGGCAAAATTTCACAGTTAAAGCCTAAGTCGTTGCACCAAGTGGCGAGTCGCTCAACGACGGCTTGATTACTTTGATCTTGGGCGGGATTAACACAACTCACTGATGGAATTGCAATTAATTCGCTGATCATCGTTTGTACTGATGGAATTTTCATTATTTCAAGAGTTTAGGAGTCCAAGATTTATCTTGGACGATCAAGTGCATATTGTTCATTATCATCCTCCTCTCTCGTACTATATCCACTACTAAACATCAACAAAAATCCTAGAACGAGCATGATAATCCAAACATAAGTTTGCACATTGGCAAAAATAGATAAGATCCCACCAATTATTATAAATATTAATCCACTTGTTAAACAGACTAATCCACCTACTAATTTCATGGTTTCACCTCTTTTTTAAACAGGTTCTTTTAAGAAATATTAGATCATATAGCTTGCTTTTTTGCAAGCTGATATTATAAATCCAAAGCTAAAGCTTTGGACTCCAAAATACATTAAAAAGTTGCAAAAATTGATGCGTTTTATTTACAGTTTTATTTTTTACTTAATCATCCCCTTTGTACTGTTGCGCCTACTTTGGCGCGGAGTGCGAGCCCCTGCTTATTGGCAACGCTGGTCAGAACGTTTTTCTTTTGGTCCAGCATTACCCGTTCAACAAAGCCTGTGGATACATGCGGTTTCAATGGGAGAAGTACAAGCCGCCGTGCCACTCATCCGAGCTTTGCGTACCCGTTTTCAAACTATACTGGTGACAACGATGACGCCGACTGGCTCTCAACGAGTGCGTGAAGTCTTTGGTGATAGTGTCTGTCATCTTTATTTACCTTACGATTTACCCGGGGCTATGGCACGCTTTTTAGGGCGTGTGCAACCGCGTTTGCTCATTATCATGGAAACGGAATTATGGCCTAATTTATTACATGCCTGTCAACAACGCCGCATTCCTGTGATACTCGCCAACGCGAGATTATCGGCCAATTCTGCGGCGGGTTATCAACGGATTGCTGGTTTGACGCGACAAATGTTGTCCAATGTGACCGTTGTGGCGGCTCAAACGCAAGTGGATGCAGGGCGTTTTATTGAATTAGGCGCAGCGCCTTCAAAGGTACAGGCGACTGGGAGTATCAAATTTGATAGCCGTTTACCAGCCAATTTTTCTGAAAAAGCGGCAGAATTACGCCAGCAATGGGGAATAAATCGTCCCGTGTGGATTGCGGCAAGTACCCATGAAGGTGAAGAAGAGGCGGTGCTTGATGCTTTTTCTCAATTAAAAGAGGAGTTTCAGGATTTATTGCTCGTATTAGTGCCACGTCACCCTGAGCGTTTTAATCGTGTTGCGGCTTTGTGCAAGCGATTTGTTGTCGCTAGACGTAGTGAAGGCAATGTCAATACAGAAATTGAGATTTATTTAGGTGATACGATGGGCGATTTGCCTTTGCTTTATGCGGCTTGTGATGTCGCCTTTGTCGGGGGTACTTTAGTACCGATTGGCGGGCATAATTTATTGGAGCCGGCTGCCGTGAGTTTACCCGTTATTATGGGTCCTCATGTTTTTGAATGTGCAGAAATTTGTCGTCAATTGTTAGAGGCGCAGGCGGCTCGACAGGTGAATAATGGGGCTGATTTAGTGGAGGCGGTTGGGGTGTATTTAGGTGATGCCAAGCTTAAAAAGGAAACGGGGGAGAATGGGCGTTTGTTTGTGGAAAAAAATCGGGGAGCGTTGGAGCGCTTGTTGACAATTATTTTGGATAAAACAGAAATGTAGGGCTAATAACACTGTTGAATAATCTAATAAGTACTGAACCATGAATTATCGGAGATATTGGAGTCCAAAGCTTTAGCTTTGGAAACCCACGTCCTTACGCTGCCGCTTTGGACTCCAAAATACATAAAAATTCTTGGGAAGGTACTTACTATCTGATAGTATGCAGCACTATTTCAAACGGAGTCAACGTTTATGGTTAAGTTAGTCAAAATAGGTGAAGCTGCGACAGCTTTAGGAGTAACTACTCAAACTTTAAGGAAATGGGAAGAGGATGGACAATTACTCCCAGATAGAAAAACCGCTGGTGGGACTCGATCCGAGGCAAGAGTTTCTAGTCGCGATCAAAAAGATGACCTCAAGAGACAAATTGAAATCTTATCGCTCTTTTGTGCTCAAAAAGGATGGCAACCTGAAATAATAAAAGACCTTGGTTCTGGAATGAACTACAACAAAAAAGGTCTTCGTAGATTATTAGACCTCATTTTAGAAGGTCAAATAACTAGATTAGTTCTAACTCATAAAGATAGATTATTACGCTTTGGTTCAGAACTCGTTTTCGCTCTATGTGAAGCACGACAGGTAGAAGTGGTTATTATTAACAAGGGTGAAAATTTATCTTTTGAAGAAGAACTTGCGCAAGACGTTTTAGAAATTATTACGATTTTATCAGCTATGTTGGTAGCAAAAATAATAAAAATCAACAACTTATTGAATTAGCTAAGTCATTAACAGGTGAGACGAAGTAACGAAGTATCTATGAAGCTTTTAATCGACATGGGCAATAGTGCCATCAAATGGGCGAGCCTAAAACAAAAACGGCTCAGTGCCCAACAAGCTATCCCCTATCAAAGTGATAGTTTAGATAATCTATTAACACAGGCATGGCTCAAACTTGACGTGCCTTCTCAAGGTATCTGGGTATCCAACGTAGCGGGTGCCCAAAAAGCTGAAATCCTCTCCCATTGGATGAAAACCCATTGGGAACTGAATCCGACTTTTATAAAAACATCTCGCTATGAATGTGGAATCAAAAACGCTTATGATAATCCCAAACAATTAGGCGTTGATCGCTGGCTCGCCCTGATTGGTGCCCATCACTTAGAAAAAGGGCCAGTTTGTGTGGTTGATTGTGGCACAGCCATTACCTTAGACGTGCTTAATGGTCATCATCAAGGCGGCATTATCATGCCAGGCGTGACGACTATGCACAATGCCTTATTAAGTAATACTCAAATACAAGTCAATCAAACGCTACAGGATCGCGATAAACAGGCATTCTTAGCACAGGATACTCAGACTGGTATTAGCTTGGGTATTTTATATGCGGTGATAGGCTTGTTGGAATATGTGATAGGTCATTTTGAAAAGCAAGGTTATTCACTAAAGTTGATACTCACAGGGGGCAGTGTTCCAGCACTTGAGCCATTATTAAATAGAACTTATCGATATGTCCCCGATTTGGTCTTACAGGGAATTAAGGCTGTGGTGAGTACAACGAATGGATGACAACGAATAAAAACAAAAGACTCAATAAATTATTTGTTGTCACCATCAAACAACATTAATTAAGAGTACAACCAATCGAGGAGAACAAATAATTCAAGGAATAATTTTTTGAGGGGTAGTTGTCATCCATTCGTTGTACTCACCATTAACGCCCCAAGTTTATAGCATATTGACTCCGAACTCTTTCAGAGGCATGGCGTTGTTGAGGGCCAGGGTTTGCATGTTGCCGTCGATACCAAACAGCGACATCAACTCTTTGTTGATGCGGGCGTGTTCGAGCATTTGGGATTGGGATATTTGGGGATTAAACGGATTTAAAACACTGAATGATTTAATCCGTTTATTCCCCAAATCCGTTGTACTCAGGGTTATCGATCGGATAAGTAAAAATCAATAACTACGTGAGTTGTAGTTATTGTTTTAGCCGGACGGGATTTGCAATCCCGTTCGTAACGTTTCACGTTTCTGGACCGAAACATTACGGACGGGGTTGCAAACACTGTCCTGCATTAGATTAACAGTGCGTGGTAAAAATGTGCGTCGGACACTCTCTACGCTGCTGACATGTTACTGATCGCTTAAAACCGTCTCTGCGACCGCAAGATTGGACACCAGTACAAAAAGACCGTCCGTGATGGGATTTTTACCCTCTTCGATATAGGCGGCATAAAATGTGTATTCTCCCCCTATACCCCAATGCCATTAAGTTAAGAAATCTTGTAGGGTGGGTAGAGCGAAACCCACCATTGTTATAAATTTACGCCCGGATCTTCGTTTCAACGATTTGGTGGGTGCAGCGAAGCTCTACCCACCCTACAAAAAAGCTTAACTTAATGGCATTGCCCTATACCCGCTGGCACTGGAAATTGTAATAAGTGATATATCGCTTCGGCGTTTTCTACTGAGTTTCTAAAGTGTTGTGGTGTCAGGCTGAATGGATCAAAGGGCATAGCCGTCATAAACAGGAAGTCGGAGCTGGGCAGTTCAATAGCTACCCACAAGTCTGCGCGATCAAAACGGCTATTGGCGGTGAGATGCGCTTCTAAGTCGAGTTTGACTGTTTCGCCCACGGCGTAGGATTTTTTTAGCCCTGTAAAGACTAATTCATCGCTTGTTGGCTTATCATCAAAATCATTTTTCAAGAAAAAAAAATAGTGATTACCGATAACTGATAACTTGTAGCTATAAAAATTGCATAAGACGTCAAATCAAATTTGCTCAACGTAATAGGCTCCAAATGCAAAACTTGCTATCGTTATCAGTTATCAGTTATCAAGCTGAAATTGAGAGCCATAAATTCTGCGGCGATAATAACAAATAAAGGCAACATTGAGAAATATTTTACAGAAATCTTGTCTGTCATTTACTAGCGTTACTTCGTTTCGACGCAATTCATAACTTATCGATAAACTGATAGGTGGTAAGGTTCTAGGGATATGAAACTTTATCCCTTGGCAAGAAAACCCCTTTGATACAATTCGGATTCAATATAGCAATTTGTATATGATTTTGTTTTCTAAAACCCGCTCCCTCATAGAGTTCATCACCTTCCCAAAAAGCCGCTCGGACTGAATCAAAATGAGTGCCCTGAGATGTCTGCATATAGCTATGCGCCATACGAATCACGGCACAATCTAATTGCCGTTTCTTGAAATCAAAGTCATTTTTATTGAAGCCGGTATTTTTCGGCAATGGTTTTCCTTCTGCTAATAAACCTTTTTTCAATAAATCATATGATTTTTCCAGAAGAGCTAAGTGCTCTTGATTTAAAAGGTCTAAACAATTACCAAGCTCTAAAATGGCACCTAAAACATAAGGCGTTTTTATAGAGCTATTTTTTATTTTTATTGCGGTTTCAGCATATTGCCAGGCTCTGGCGAGATTGTTTTATGCCTTCACCTAACCAATCATATCGGTTATTACTACGTTTAAACTCTTGTTCGTGACTCAGAATCCGTAAACCAATGTCTTTATCAATACCATGGAAGCCGTAAACCAGTTGGTTGCGATACATCATAATTATTGCTTCCTAAATGCTGTTTTCGCCTCTCTATCTGCTTTAACCGTTGATTCAGAAAAGAAATCAGGGTGATAATAACCATCTTTATCGATGATCTTTGCGGATAGAAACAGGTCAAATTTTTCTTTTTGCGTCATTTTTTCCATCGTTTGAGTCATGTTCTCAGTAATTTCTTTAATATCCATAAGTTCAATTCCCCTTTCGTTATGAAAATTCAATAAAAAATCGCGATAACTGATAACTTGTATAAAAATTGCATAAGACGTCAAATCAAATTTGCTCAACGATAATAACAAATAAAGGCAACATTGAGAAATACTGTCAAATATTATACTAGCAGATCGTTTAGAATTACTACTTCAGCGGGCGGATGTTTTTTTAAAAGGTAATTAAACAAAATACATTAAAATCTATGAAGCTTTTAATCGACATGGGCAATAGTGCCATCAAATGGGCGAGCCTAAAACAAAAACGGCTCAGTGCCCAACAAGCTATCCCAAATGACAAATTAGACAATCTATTGACACAAGCATGGCTCAAGCTTGACGTGCCTTCTCAAGGCATCTGGATTTCCATTTTGAAAAGCAAGGTCATTCACTTAAATCCGCCCCTTGTGCCAAGGGGCTTTGCTCTAATTATTTGCGAGTCAACAAAAGGCAGATAGATTCTTTAGGCGGCACCCAATACAAAGTCGGCCTCAAGGTGGGTTTTGACCAATTCAATAGCACTGTCGTACCACTTGATCTGCCTAACAGGGCAGCCGTCTGTTTTATGTTTCTTGCCAGTATCCAAGTAAAACCCGTGTTCCTTGCCGAGGTTTGTTAGTTCGTAGTAGAGTCGATCTTTATGATCCCTGTTTGCGGTTTGTAGCCCAATCTTTGTGAGGATCGGATTGATTTGCTGAGGTTTGATATCAAGCCGCTTGGCGATGTCAGAAATTGTCAAGGTTTGCTCTTGGGTATCAGCACTTAGGTGAGTTAGACCCATGCTTTCTAATGGGTTGATGCCAGTGTGTTTGATTGTTGCGTTATTGGCTGCAAGAGTAAGTTGATTGCCCGTTACGCCAATACATTCAGAGGCAAAAGTTTTTGCGAATAAGTACCCGCAAAAACTTTTGCCTCTGAAACAAATTGTGGCGTAGGCTTTGAATGTCTCCGCAACCTCCTCCATTAGCTCTCTGTTGGTGTAGATGACCATTTTATCGGCGGATTGCGTAGCAACTTGTCGTGCATTTTTAAAGGCCACCGTTAAATCCAATTTCAATTGGACGACTTCGGGCGTGTTGCGCGATAAGGTGAGAGCGAAGATGGTTTGGTCTTCGTTGAGGAGGGCGTATTTTTCAGGCTGACCGCGCCCGTTGATTTCTTCCGTTTGAAACGGAAGTATTCCTAACTGATGGAATTCGCTTGAATATTTGCGAATATTTTCAATAAAATTACGATGTTGAATGCTAAGCCGCTGTGCGATTAGGCGACTATCAACACGGAAAGTACCATCAATATTGATGATATTGACTACTTGCGATTTATACGAAATCTGGGTATTATTACTCACAACAATAACCTCCTATTGGTAATTGTTGTAGCGGCTATCGGTGTTGATTGGAGTCGATTTCGATAGTCACTACTTATTTCTCAAAAAAAATTAAATTCTTGTGCAAAAAAACTACCTTATTTTCGTAGAACGGTGGCTATTGTACTACACTATTTTCGTAAGTCAACCATTTTTTTTTATTTTTTGAGGAGAAATAAATATGCCTGATATTCAATATTTTAAAGAGAAAGATAAGACGTGGTTTAGAAATTTCGCAGAGCAACATAACATAACATTCAAAGAATTGACGACTGAGATTTTTCCCCATACAAAATCAAGAACAATAGAGAAATTATGGCAAAGAAAGAACGCGGCCCAAGGGGCTTATGCCGATGTGCTCTATTGGTACGCCCAAGCAAAGCACAAAAACTGGAAAGCGGTTACACCGGACTAAGGTGGCTTTTCAACACTCAGCAAAAAAAAATCCTATTTCTTTAAGAAATAGGATTTTTAGACTGGAGCCTGCTAACGTTCTAAAGTATAACTCAAATCCGCCCCACTTCCTGTCGTACCCGTTTCGCTTTCTTTGATTTTCAATGCTCTCACACGCTACCTCGATTGTGCATTTTATGCACGGAAAGATTCTTTAGGCGGGAGTGGTGTCTGCACCCAATACAAAGTCGGCCTCAAGCTGGGTTTTGACCAAATCAATAGCACTATCGTACCATTTGATCTGCCTAACAGGGCAGCCGTCTGTTTTATGTTTCTTGCCAGTATCCAAGTAAACCCCGTGTTCCTTGCCTCGGTTTGTTAGTTCGTAGTAGAGTCTCTCTTTATGATCACGGTTTGCGGTTTGTAGCCCAATTTTTGTGAGGAGCGGATTGATTTGCCTCGGTTTGATAGCAAGCCGCTTGGCGATGTCAGAAATTGTCAAGGTCTGCTCTTGGGTATCTGCTTTAAGCCCATTGACGCCCCAAGTTTCTAGCAGATTGACTCCGAACTCTTTCAGAGGCATGGCGTTGTTGAGGGCCAGGGTTTGCATGTTGCCGACGATAATCAGCAAATAATTTACCCGTCGCTTTGCACATTGCAGTCGCGTCAAGATACCCATCACTACGCTGGGTGATTTTTGTGCCGTTGAATTCACGACTAATAGTTGATATATTATTCATGACAATTTTCCTGCTTATGATTATTGTTAAGGTGGTTTCCAATGTGCTTTGGTCGGCTATGGAAACCGCCACTTCTAAGTGTTGCATAAACATAAATTTTAGTCGATTCGACTAATGCGGCAATCATTATAAATAAGTGATTTGTTTATGTCAATCTTTTTGTCAGGAGTAATGAATATGATTAATAATCAATATTTTAAAGCAGGTGATAAAGCTTGGCTTAGGAATTTTGCCGACAAACATGGGATTACATTTAAAGATTTCTCAACAAAAATTTGTCCGCATGTCCCAGAAAACACTCTTAGAGGGCTCTGGCAAAAAAAATATGTAGCAGGCGGCTCCTATGCGGATGCGCTCTACTGGTATGCCAAGGCAAAACGGAAAAACTGGGAAGGAGTTACACCCAACTAAGCATAAAAAAGATAATTGTAGGGTGATTCTAGCTTAAACAAAAAAAAATCCTATTTCTTAAAGAAATAGGATTTTTAGATTAGACTGGCGCCTACTAACGTTCTAAAGTATAACTCAAATCAGCCCCACTACCAGTCGTACCCGTTTCGCTTTCTAGCGTCAAATTTTTACTCAATTCGTAACTCATACGCAAAACTTGGCTACCATCAAATATTCCAATTCCATAACTGAGATATAATCCAGGACTCAATGCTTTGCCCACCATCAGTGCCGCCTCATCAAGTCCGTTTTCAGTCGAAATACCCACATCATCTAATCCCACTTTTTGTCCTATTTTTTTAGCAAAGTGATCGCCTCCTTTCAAAGATAAAGAAGCCGCCGCCTTAGCAAGAGCATCACCTTCACCTTTTGCTGTCGCCTCTGCGATAGGTTTGCCCAATACGATGTAAGATAAAATATTGCTTTCATCGAAGGATGGCTCGGAATATAAGGTTATTTGTGGCGATTGTGCCGTACCTTCTATACGCACACCCGCAATCACATCTCCCTCTGCCACAAAATTGGGTTTGAACTTGTTACGCTTGCTACCAGGTTTTTTGATATGCCGGTAGGCTGGAATGTCTAATCCCGGATTTTCTATAAGGCCACCCGTGAAAATCACCCGCCCACGGTCAATTTTTAAGTCTTGTCCATAAGCCTTATAGGTGCCATCAATAATATACAATTCCCCGTTGCCAACGGTGACTTTACCCGGTTGGTTGCTGGCAATCACTGTCCCCCCGAAGCGGCTTTTGAAGCCTGCCCCATCAAAGGTGACATTATCACCTAATATAATTTTGACTTTGCTAGAAATCGCCATTTTTTCTGAAACATTCTTCTTTTTCTCTACAGGATTCTTGGGATTAACAATGACAACATCTGAAGACACGCCGACGGCACTACTTGTACTCTCCGGCAATTTCAGAGCGACTTCTGGCAACTTCACTTCTCCAGTGACATCAACGTGGTCCGGCGCCATCGAAATCTTAAGATTGGGCGAAATTAATGCCCACGCTTCTGGCATATTGACGACTTCAAAATTTTTCCCTGCAATTTTCAAATCGACTTTCCAGTCAGTGGCAGACAATAATTTAGCCTTTCCATTGACTTTTAATTGACCTTTTTCTCCCGACTCCACATTGACTTGCATTTTGAAGCTATCGTCTCCAGAGTCGCGGACAGTCGCATTTAACTTTTTGAGTTCTAATCCGAAATCGGGCAATTCGAGTGCCGCATTTCGCACCCGTATCAGTCCGCGCACTTTCGGCGCCGCCATCGTCCCGCCTACCTTCACGTCCATACCGAGCCAACCTTGCGTATTTTCGAGATGGGGAACAAGGGTCGGTAATATAGCGAAATCAGCAAAAGTCATTTTCAGTCTGCCTTGCATGGGTTGCTCACCCGTAGGCGGCACTTGTGTGAAGTTGGGCAAATTGAATTTCCCCGCTATTCCACTCTTTTTAAGCAATTTAAACGATAATTGAGCCGCCAAGCCTTTTTCTTCAGTGACTTTGAGTTTCAATGTACCACCGTGGTGGCGAATTTTCCCATTCTCTTCGCCTGTTTTGAAGACGCCTGGAGAAAGCTTTATCAGGACATCTGATTTCAAGCCACCATCAGGGCGTAAATTGGCCCTCACCCGTGCATTGACTGTGCCACTTAAATCTGAGTCCTCTGGCAAAAAGGCACGGACAAGGCTTAAGGGTAATTTTTCCAGCGTCGCAAGCAGCGTGGTATCGGCGGTTTTTTGCCAATTCAATTGGGTGCAGACTTTCGCCCTTTGTGCGTTTTTGAGACAACTACGCGCCAATTTAGCCTCTGTCGCGGACAAGGTGAGATCGGCTGGTGCTTGTAATTGCCAATAGCCAGCCTTTGCCGTTGAAGCGGTTATCTTTTGTAGTTCACCTTGCCAACGCGGCTCTTTAAATCCGCCTTTCACTTTCAGTGAAAAACGATCTTCAGGCATTCTCACACTTGCAACCAGCGTATGATCGGTCACTTTGCCTTTACCTTGTAAACGAAAACGCTCAATTTCAGTCGTACCTAGCAACAATTCAATGGCTTCAATATTTAAATATAAGTCCTCTTGACTGAGCAGATTGACATCAACCTTGGCTTGCAAGGACTTTAGACTTTTATCTTGGAAAACCAATGATTTGCCTTTTAAGTTCACGGTAAGGTGTGGCGAATTAAGGGGGCCGCTTAAACGCCCGTTGCCGCTGAGACTGCCCTGTCCTTCGGGTAATAAGGTAGCCAGATCGGGCGCGTTGATAGCCCACTTTAAATTTGAATTTTGCCCCAATTCTCCATTGGCAGTTAAGCGATTACGGCCTGAGTTAAAGTTTAAGGTTTTGATTTTGTAGTTATCACCCTTGATAGCGACTTCGCTTTGGAATTTAAGCGGATAATCGCGTAATTGGCCTTGCACCCGTTTCACTTGAATTTGTGTCTCTAATTTGCCGTTTTTGAGACGACCTTGGCTATGAACATCTAGCCCAATTTTGCCCGGCCATTCTGTCCACTGACTGCCCGGATTGAGCTTGTTCCCTTTTAGCGCCAATTGCCAAGAGACGTCGGGCTGCCATTCGACTTGTCCTGCCAAATTGAGTGCGCCTTCTAAGACTTTAGCTTGTAAACTGTCCAGTTTGAAGCCTTTGCCAGTGCCAGAACCGACCGCTTGCCAACGCCCTTGGGGTATATCTTTGCCCTTAATATCGGTATTTAAACGCAATTGATAGCTTTGGGGCGTACCTTCGACACTGAGAGTGCCTTTTTCAGTGGTCACCAAGGAAGATTGGCCGACTAAAGGCCATTGCAGTCCTTGCCATGCGAGTGTTGTGTTAAAACGGGTATTTTCACCATCCAATGTGCCTCCGCCTTGGAGAGAGAGTTGTGCAGCGGTTTCAGGCAATTTAACGTCTAATTGTTTAATTTGAAAATCTTGCCCATCAAGTCCCGCCACTAAATGGCTTTTAATTGTTAAATTGTCAGGCCATTCTTTCCAGAACTCTTTAATAGTGATTTTTTCGGCATCGAGATTGATCTGTGCCACTAATTTTGGTTGCCAACTGACTTTGGCTGTGGCATTGACGGCACCTTTTAGAATGTTGCTGTGCAGCGAGTTCAGCGTAAATTGTTGTAAATCTCCGCGCCCGGCGAGGGCTAATTGTCCGGCTGGCACTTGTGCGCCCGCAAATAGGGTCTCTAAATCAATTTGATAGTTTTGCGGTGTCCCGGATAAATTAATACGCCCGTTTTTGCTAGTCACCATTGAGTCTTCGCCCACTAAAGGCCATTGCACGCCTTGCCATGCCAGTGTTGCGTTAAAACGAGTCTTTTCTCCCGCCAGCGTACCATTACCTTGGAGAGACACTTGTGCAGCGGTTTGGGGCAATTTCACTTTCAAAGTCTTGATTTCAAAATGGTCTCCGTCAATTTGTGCGACCAATTGGCTATTGATTCTTAATTTGTCAGGCCACTCTTTCCAAAAATCTTTGACCGTGATTTGTTCGACATTGAGATTGAGTTGTCCCACTAATTTGGGTTGCCAATTGATTTGCCCGGTGGCATTGACGGCACCTTTGAGTAGGCTGGTATGCAGCGATTCGACGGTAAATTGTTGTAAATCACCGCCCCCTGTCAGGGCTAAATGACTGGGTGGAATTTGTGCCCCCGCCAATTGGGTTTCTAAGTCAATCTGATAATTTTGCGGCGTGCCGGATAAATCGACATGTCCTTTTTGGATGGTGACGATTGACTCTTCTCCGACTAAAGGCCATTGCACGCCTTGCCATGCGACTGTGGTGTTAAAACGAGTCTTTTCTCCCGCCAGCGTACCCTCACCCGTGATAGACACTTGGGTGTTGGTTTCAGGTAAACTCACTTTTAATTGCTTGATTTTGAAATCATCTCCGTCAATATTAGCAATCAATTGGCTGTTGAGTTTGAAATTTTCGGGCCAATCTTTCCAGAAATCTTTTAGGCTAATCTGTGAGGCATTGAAGTTTAATTGACCCACCAATTTGGGCAGCCAAGTGACTTTGCCTGTGGCATTTAACATCCCTTCTAAAGTCTCAGACTGGAGTTTGGTGATTGTCAAGCTTTCTTGATTGCCTTGCGCGGTGATTGTCCAATGCCCGGCTGGCACCTGTTTACCGGTCACATTTGTGGTTAAATTAAAATGATAATTATCTAAGCCGCCTGATAAGTTTGCATGACCTTGTTGACTGCGGACTAAGGGGGGATTTAAAGGCCAGTAAATTTCTTGCCATGATAAATCCGCCTCCATTTTCAACGCGCCTAACACATCACGAACTGTTGTATTTAATTCGATTTCTAAGGGCTCACTGACGGTGTGGGTTAAGACGAGTTTTTGCGTATCACCGCTCAATTGCCCTTGTCCGGCAACGGAAAAATCGGGCAAATTGGCAGACCAATCGAGATCAATTTGTACTGTATGCGGTGCGATTAATCCGACATCGCCCGCCAGTTTGGCATTAAACAGGGGAGATTTGACCTGTAAATGCTGTAAAGATAAAACTGAAGTTGTCGTGGATCGCAATTCGATGCTATCAATGACGAAAGGCTCTGCGCCAGGGCTTTTAATTGTGACTTGGTTGATTTGCACATCATCGAGCGCGATTTGCACGGGTAATTCTATATCTGGGATTGAAAGCGGCGCGGACTCTTTTTCTTCTTCACTTTTGGGCAAATCCAAATCAATGCCATCAATATGCAATTGTTTGACATGCAATTTAGCCCCCAACAAAGCACTGCTATCCCAATTTAATAGAAATGAATCGACTTGCATTGTGGTCTCTTTATCTTGATAAGATAAACCGGTGAGGCGCATTTTATCCAGCAAGCGCCCTTGTAGGGTGTCGATTTTCAATTCACCCGGGCTCCATTGTTGTGCTTGTGCAACAATAAAACGTAAACCCGACTCGGTGCTAATTAGCCAAGCGAGCGTGCTAAAGAGTATTATCAGCACAAGTAGTATTGATAATAATGAGTATTTTAGCCAAGATTTCATCTTATAACTCCTTTTTTAGATAGTCTTTTATATTATAGTGCTGGAGAGCGGAAATTTCTATACCACGCGAAACCTGGGGTGGTGAAAAAGAAGTAAATAAAGTTGATTTTCTGATCCCAAGTAGGTATCAATTTTATTCCTAGTGAAACAGAGAATAAAAACAGGATCAACTCGATCCCCCAATTAGAAGCTTATTTTCACCACCCCAGAATTGCTGTGCTATAATTTTACAAACGACGTATTTTGAGTGAAAGCTTTGTTCTGCGTGCTGATGTTCACTTTCGGACACGGCTGCGCGGAGGATCTACTGTATCCATGGATATCACGGACCTTAAACGACCCAAATTTACTAGACCCGGAAAGCCGTGCCCGGCGCCTAGAGCGAAAAGCATTGACTTGGCTTGAAAGGGTAATCTCGTCTTTTAATGAGTAGATAGGAGTAATCATGACGAATCGACAAAGACCATGTGATCCAGCTTCCGGCGATGGACCTACAAGTGCCACTGACCCAAGGGCAACATGCAGGATAGTTACTGGAACGCCTGTTGCCGTAGGTACTAGTGCCAACACCATTAAATGCCAAGGTGGCCGACTAGTAGTACAGAATAACAATTCCGGCCCTGATCGGGAATGCACTCAAAGACATGAGGAACAGCATAAACGAGACTGGGAGACGCGCTATGGTCCAGATCTTTGCGTCGGTGTGACCAATGGTCATCTTCCCGTCGGTGGTGATGGTTATGCTGAGTTTCTGCGGCAGTCCGAATGCCGTGCTTACCAAGTTGGAAAAAGTTGCCGTCAAACTTTACTGGCGACCGCTTCTGCTGCTGACAGACCCTTAATTCAACGAGCTATAGTGCGTGATGATGCACAGTTGGGCAGCAATTCATGCACCTGAAAACGTACCTGCACCACGCTGTGTGGGCCACAATCTGTGTATGTCTGGTATGCCACTCACTTAGTGCTTGTAGCACCTATAATGAAGAGAAAGGTAATACGCTGATGATTGATAAAGAAAAAGCATTAGAGATTGCTCAAAAGGAACTCGAAAAATTCCGGCAGTCGGCATCTAACTATGAAGCCTCCATTGAGCCTTATGCTGCAGATCCCAAAAAGTGGATCATATGGTTTGAGTGGAAGAGTGAGTTTCCGATTCCTGGGGGTAGAAATGCCGTGGTAGTAGATAGAGAAACTGGAGAATCATTATTCATGCAGGGGGAGTGATTGCTGGTACTTTAGCGGTGTACACTTCTGCTGGTTTCAAAGTGTCCGTTTTTTTTGCGATTCCGTAAATAAAGGAAGTCATGCTGAGTAGCCCCGAATTGGAATATTGGGGATGTGCGTGCCCAAATTTAAATGATCCCCATTCTGGGTGACCATAAGATTTCCAACCGTCTTTGGCGAGTGCTACAATGGTTTTCCAACCTATGGGTTGGTTTGGCCAACCTAGTGCTTCTGCCATAGGGCGAAACATCGCTATTCCAAGCGGAGAGTAGATCGATTGTTGGCACGTTTGGCTTATCAGGGAGGTTTTTGCATTGAATTGCTTGATCCATGATTCTGAGCCGGGGCTCCACACAACGGGTTTGAGTTTGCCAGCCAAAATGTTATTCATAGAGCCACCCGATGCTACGGGTTTGGGCTACGGGCGGTTAATGTGTGTGTGAAAAAAAATTTTTCGGAATTTTGGGCATGGTTCAAAAACCCCCATTTAGGGTTACACTCAAAAATCACAGACAAAAGGATGCCCTCCTCCAAACAGAGGCAAAAATAAAAACGCAGTGTTGGCGAGAGAGAAAACTAAGCGAAAGAACCCTACTTTTTAAATCGGGTAAAGCCAAGCATCTCTAACCAATGAGGATGAGCCTGGGGTGGTGAAAAAGAGGTGTTTTGCTTGTTAAAACTTGATCCTAGTTTTATTTTTTAAAGTAGGAATAAAAACTGATCACATTTAAATGGCCATTATAACCTCTTTTTCACCACCCCACGCGAAACCCACTGTAGTGGATGTGTTGTCCAAAAACCTCATATGTTTAGGAGCAACGGATTTTTCTTGCGTACAATGATTTATAATTTTGAATTACAAAAGGATCGAACAGTGACTTTCAAATTGCCAAATGACATTCCGCTTGGGTTTCACTCGTTAAAACAAACGAGTGGTATTTGGCAAGGAGCAGATAATTATGTTGAATATCAATGTGACTGAATTTGAATCGCATTTAAATCAAATTGTCAGTCGGGTGGAAGCGGGAGAAAATATAATAATTACCCGATTGGGTGAGCCGATTATCCGCCTGTCTGCGGTGAAAAAAACACGCCAAGGTAGCGATCAACTGCTAATGACAACAGAAAAACTGGACGACGCGGTGGATGCGTCTAAACGTATTCTTAAAGAAGCCGCTCAAGGTAAGTTGCCTCGTTATATATGCACATAACCAAGCACACAATATAGACTTGATGAATGGCCTAGCTGCGATTGCGGAAGATTTCAGACAACGCTTTTAGGAAATAATAACGGGCAAAAACGCAGCTATTAAGTACAGAATAATGAATTTTAATGTATTTTGGAGTCCAAAGCTTTAGCTTTGGACTCCAAAATCTCCGATTGGTTCAGTACTTAATCCGATTCTCGCTCCCATTCGTCGCGGTCTGGAGAATAGGAAAACAATTATGAAAAATTTTCTGATAAGTGTCGTGTGCGCTTTGGTTCTCGGATGCAGCCAAGACACTAATGAAAAAACTTTACAATTGCAAAGGAGTTTAAATATGAATACAAATAATAATGAACTGGCCACCTTTGCCGGCGGTTGTTTTTGGTGTGTCGAATCGGGGTTTGAGAAACTAACGGGCGTACATGAAGTGATCTCAGGTTATACGGGTGGTCATCTGAAAAACCCCACCTACGAACAAGTCTCCTCTGGTGGAACAGGGCATGTGGAAGTGGTTCAGGTTTACTACGATCCAAGTGTGATCACTTATGAGGCGTTGGTCGAATCCTTTTGGCGGCAGATTAATCCTACGGATAATGGGGGCCAGTTTGCGGACAGGGGCGAGCAATACCGTCCTGTCATTTTTTTCCATGATGAGACACAAAGGGAAATTGCGGAAAAATCACGCGCTGCTTTGGATGCTTCAGGGCGTTTTGATCGTCCCATAGCGACGGAAATAAAGCCGTTTGAACAATTTTATCCCGCAGAGGATTATCATCAGGATTACCATAAAAAGAATCCTCTTCGCTATAAATTCTATCGCCACAATTCAGGGCGAGATGAATTTTTGGAAAAAACTTGGGGCGATGATCTCTCAAAAACCGCCTACGAAAAGCCATCGGATGATGTTTTACGGCAGCAACTCACAGAACTGCAATATGATGTGACACAGAATGAGGGGACTGAGAAGCCGTTTGAAAACGAATACTGGGATAATAAAGGGGAAGGTATCTATGTGGATATTGTCACCGGAGAGCCATTGTTTTCGTCTTTGGATAAATATGATTCAGGAACCGGTTGGCCGAGTTTTAGCAAACCTTTGAATGAGGATCATATTGTCGAGCGTAAAGATTTTAAGCTCTTTAGCCCGCGTATTGAGGTGCGTAGCAAATCTGCTGATTCTCATCTAGGCCATGTATTTCCAGATGGTCCACCCTCTACGGGACTGCGTTATTGCCTCAATTCTGCCTCATTGCGATTTATTCCAAAGGAAAAGTTGGCTGAGGCGGGGTATGAGGAGTTTGTTAGCTTGTTTGAAAAATAGGGAGCGAGGTGTCCAAAGCTAAAGCTTTGGACTCCAAAATCGAGACTTAATAATGCCGAATTGTCTCTGCCCATCCAATTTCATGCGTTTGACATACGTGCCGTGCGTCCTCAGTAAACCCGCCTAATGATAAAAAGGCTGGCAAAATCTTTTGTTCGGGAAATTGCTTTTTATAAACTTCTACCTTTTCTTGAAAATCCTCAACGATTGTCTGCCCCGTTTTGGCTTGTCTTTTCTTGACTTCAATCAAAACCACACGCCCACAACTTGATTGAGCAACCACATCAATTTCCATTTTTTTACCATCTGAACGCTGAATAAAAACGCCTTCTTTCACCTCAATAATATTCAAGCGGGTTGTATCAATCACCTCCTGAAAAAAATCGGACAAAGCAAAGCGTTTTCGGCTCCTAAAAGCGGTGGCTAATAAATGCTCCGCCATTTTGCCTGACAGATGATTAAGTTGCCCTTGTAATTGTTGGTTTTTCGCCGTCAAAGTTTCAATTTTTTTCTCAAACTCCAGTTTCAAGTTGGGCCCGCTTTTGCTCTCCGTGATTTCTTTTTCAAAACGGTTTCGCAAAATCAAATTGAGCGTGCCATCCTGTAAACCTCTAAAATCAATATCCGCTACGCCTTGTTCAATCATGTCCGCTTCCGACAAAATGAGCAATTTATCTTGAATTTGATTAATATCCAAGGGCAAAGACAATGCCGCCTTTAGATCACGCGGCGTCCAATAACGGTAGGCATGTTTTGACAGATGTAACAGCATGTTTTTGGCATGTCTATCATTGATCCGTTTCAAGGTCAATTGAAGGTACTCATTCCAAGTTTCTGACATTTCAGAGCGTCTGTCCGAAATCTCATAATTCACCCGTTCGATGACCCCTGAACTGCTGGTTAAGTCTTTATTTTCCAGTTCATTTTGAATCACACATGAAATGAAAAAAGGATCGGACATGCACAATTCGTTAATTTGAACCGCTGTTTCGTTAGTAATTGGTTCATTGTAAAATTGGGCATATTTATAAACGGCTTGTAAACCTTCCTCTTGAGTGAGGTAGGGGGAAAAGCGTATTTGCTTGAGTCGTCCCGCCTCTAAATATTGACGAATCACCAAAAGCAGCCAGCCTACATAAGAGCCGGTGACAAGCATAGGCGCAATTTTTGACTCAGAAAGGGAGTGAAAACTGCCCGCCAGCGTTTCAATCGGCGCTGTTTGATAAAGTGGATCGGGATAAACATACCGAGTTAAATTTTGAAATTCATCTATTATGACCAAAAACCGCTTTTCATAAAAATCGGCAAAGCGATGTGGAGCTGAGCAGGCTGTTTTCCACATTAAATCATGGCAGCCACCGACCTCTTTATTTTGAAGCAGGAAATCAACATCATCTACAAACTCGCCAATGGCATTTGCCTTCCCATATTTCCTGATATCTTCAAGAGAAAGTCGTTTGTTAACCAATTTTTCATCCCTTTCCAAAAAGGAAATATACTGTGACGCAAAAGCACAGTAGTAATCAATTGCTGCCGTCGGATACCAAATTTTAGTATCAGCCACATCAAAAAAAAAGGGAATAGTCAACCCATTTTCATTCCACAATTGGTTGAAAATTCGTTGCACAAACACCGTTTTTCCGCTTTTTCGACGGGCTAGGATGACGCGGGATTTGGACAATTTGTCAGGTATTTTGTCCAACCATTTTTGAAATTGACGAAATTCTTTTTCACGACCCACCAGCAATTCTGGTTGGCCTATTTTTTCAGTTAAGGGATATTGCATTTTGTTTATCCTTTAAAAAATCAAATAACACTCCCCTTCCCAAGAAGAACTCACTGCAAAAGTTCCCAAGGGGCAGTATCGCGCCGCAGTGGCATAAGGCGGAGATGTAGTGCGGCTATCCCCATCGTGACTAAAATACCTACAGACCAAACTAATAGATAAAGCCAATCGAAGGGGAGTAGGTCAAGTGTTCCAATAATATCTAAGTTATCCCGGTGCGTTTCTACAATTTCAGCGAAAATCCAAGAATTAATGGCAAACTTGATTCCTAAGAAAACCAATAATGCTACAACAATGCCCACCAATGTCACCAAAAACATTTGGAAAAATACCATTAAATAGATTTGATGGCTGGGCATTCCTTTAGCTAAAAGTATCCCATAGCGATGCCGTCGATGATCAATGAGGGTGCCAATATTGATCCACAGTATTAAGAGTAGAAAAATACCGAAAATCGCGCCATAAGGCCATCGCAACGCTTCTAGGCTTTCGGCCAGAAAATCAAATCTATCAATGGATTTTTTATATATTTCATGGAGATATAATACCGATTTTCCATTCTCCTCCAACGCCAACAGTTTGTCTTTGATCTCAGAGAGATAGGTATAGTCCCTTGCATAGACTAAGGCGCGAGAGACTCTAAAGTCATCCCTTAACAGGTTTAAGGGAACATTGCCTTCAACACATGTTTGGTTGAGCATTCTTTTGTAAAGCGCATTCAAACGATGACAGGGCAAGGATAAAGCCCAAGGGCGCTCGTGGTGAATCTTGTCTCCATTATGCACCTCCTTATGCCAGTCTTGGGTTATGGGTAGTTCGTTGGCACAGGCTTGTATCCAATACACGGGCAAATATTTGGGAAATTGAATCACGTCATCCCGTTGAGTCGCCTTGGTGCAGGCAATAAATCCTTGTAATTCTTTTTGCCCTAAATACTCTTCAGGGACAAAAATCTCTTTAACACGCACATCATCTTGCCCCTGCATTTCTGGGTAATAACGTAGTTTTATGAGGTCTTTGCTGACCCATATAATATGATATGTCGTCATCGGAAATAAAAAAGCGAGATTTTCCATGGCCGGTATCTGCTCAACCCAACGTATTTTAAAGGGTACTAATTCAGGCTCTCTCAGATCAAGCTCTAACCACAGCAATGATTGGAGATTTGTCTCGTTCAGACAAGGGGGCGGTAATCTGCTTTCTAATGCTTTCCGATAGGCTGGGTAGTCAAAATGTTTTTTAAACCAAGACTTGTTCAGTGTCACTTCCAAGGGTAATGTGCTCTCAGAGAGAGCGCGTGGAAAACAAGTCTCAGGATCAGGCTGTGTGTTGGCAGGCAATTTCCAAAGGGGATCGAATGAATGGACTGCCCGTCCTGGTGTTTCGCTGTGTCCGGGTAAATGAATCTTTTCAGGATATATGTCTCTATAGGGAAAAACGGGCGCAATTTTGTTGATCTCGCTCAAAATAGTCGCGTCGATGCGATGACCGATTGTGGGTACTACCCAGATAGGTACACCATAATGAGGTACTTTTCCAACTAGGGTTTCTACAAAGCGGTTCATTAAGCCTTTTTGCGTACTCAGCAACAGTAAGGCCATGCAGAGTACCCCTGCTAATAGAAAAGTCAACCAGCGAAAATCGCATCCGCCCGGGCATTTATTCCTAAAGAAAATCTTATTGAACTGGTATTCACGTCGTGCTAATTGCCACCATGCGTTTTTATGTATTGCCATTGATGAATGTCTCCATTTATATAAGCCCAGCCCTGGTATTTTCCCATTCACAACGAGCCTGATGAGCATTTTCGTATTTGACGCTCAAGAATTTTTTTGCCCCATAGAACTGCGGATCATTATTATGATGGGTGACCCAAACTAACATTCTCTTGCCTTTCCAGCCTTCTTTGGTGAGCCATTTATTCAGTACTTTCATGACCTGACGACGGGTTTCTAGATCAAGGTTGCCCGTCGGTTCGTCCGCAAACAAGACGTTTGGATTATGTGCAACCGCTTGCGCCAAAGCCACGCGCTGGTATTGTCCGCCAGAAATTTCGTGAGGATAACGCTGCAATAGTTTATCAATTTCTGCTTGTTCTTGTTTTAATAGCATATCGTTTAAAGTCTCTTTGACCGTGCTACGCGCCTCTGTTGTCGATATGCCTTTTAATTCAAGTGGATAGGTCAAATTATCTTGCACATTCAAATGCGGGAGCAGGGTACTGTTCTGAAAAGCAAAACCAAAGCGATTTTGCCGTAATTCAATCAGTTCTTGAGGAGATGGCAGTTGTGCTTGTGACCATTGCACTATTTCTTGATCTGGAAACACCCATAACACTTCGCCGGCTGTGGGCCATTTCAGTCCTGCCATCAAGCTGAGTAGCGTACTTTTTCCGGCGCCTGTTCTCCCCATGATTGGCACTTTAGTGCTTTGCTCAGCAGATAATATGATATCCACTTCGAGAGAAAAAGAGCCGCTGTGCGAATTTTCCCATTTCACACTGCCATTTGTGATGATACATCCCCAAGTAGTCATGGTAGATACTCCTGTGGTACCCAGTAGATCGTTTTCGTTTCTCTATTATGGTCATAGTGATAGCTATCATCATCACCTAAACGCTTTTTGCTAATACGACCGCTAATGAAGGGTATCCGCTTACCGTTTTCGCTGGCTTTTGTACAGGTGTTTTTAGGATACTGTTTTGTCTTGAAATGGGGACGGTATTTGCCTTCATATATAATACTCAACATCTCTTCCTTATTGGTCGCTAATACGGCTAGACGATCTAATTCGCAATCAGGCACTTCGTTCTCATTTTCTAATTGTTCGGGTTTATAGCTCAACAATAGGCTGTTGCTAGACACTGGCAATCCCCCTTTACGTTGAATATAATCCGCGTAAGTATCATCCGGTTCAATCTCAGGCTTCATGAGACGGATTTTTAAGCTTTCAGCAATTGCACTCACTATTTGATCACGTTGGTTTGATGAACTTTGTGTATGAAGCCCTTTAAAAATCTGTAGGAGATTTTGTTTAAAATCCAAAAGCTGGTTAGCAGTCATCCAGACATCTAGGGAAATATTGTCAGTGACTGGAATATAGCCTTCAAAGGTGATATCGGACACACTTTCATCGCATTGTTTTCCAAGGGTTTTGCAATTTCCTTCCTCAAGAAATTCCCAAAACAGGCCAGGTACGTCGGTATGTTTTTGCCGTAGTTGCTCTATAAGCGTTTTCAGTGCGGCACCGCCGCGCAAATCCACGGCTAGTTCTGATAATAGGCTAGATTTACTAAAGCCCCTGATCCCCTTCAAAATGTGGTTTTCAAGTTTATTGAATGGAATAGTTTTCCATTGAGCACAGGGAGTGCCCTTTGGGCTTGAAGAACCGGCCTTATCTTGCAAGCGGATGAGATAGTCGTCTTTTGAACGATTTTTCTTACCCTTTAATACGGCTTGTAGAAATTTATCGCCTTGAGTGCAATAGAGTTGATAGGCTCTGTTATAGGCATCTGGCGTTTTTGCCGTGTTGGCTTTATTGGGCATTTGAATAAAAAATGTGACCAAGCGACCTTGCTTCAGCTTTTTGAGGTGTGGTTGTAATTTTTTCATGTTTAACATTTTTTTGTCATAGCCATGATCTCCGATGACAAAGAGCAATTTGGTATGTCTTTCACAGGAGCGCAAATCCCGGTTTAGTACTTTTTTGAGTCCGCCAAATAGGTTTTCTGGGTAGTCGTCTTGACCTTTATCATCGACTGATGCCTGTACTTTGGCAATTTTGTCTTGGAAATGTTGACGATTCTTTTTAAGATAGTTTTCTGGGAGTTCTTCGCAATGTTCGGCGCGTAATGGTAAGCCCTCTCCAAGATTATTTGGGCCGGCATAACTATCTCGATAAACACGAAATCCAAAGCGAATTTTTGAGTCTTTGAAATCTGGGGACTTTTGTAGTGTGTTAGCAATATTTTGCACGATACCAGGCGCACCCTTTTTGCCACGAATCATGTCAATGACTGGCTGCATAGTGGCCGTTCCGTCGATCAAAAAGAATACATCAATGAATTTCATCGAGGCGAGACCCTCTTCAATAGAAGGTTCTCCAAGTGTTTGTGGTGTAATTTTAAAATCTTTTGTGACGCCTATCCCCGGCATCGCTAATGCGACTTTATAAAAGGTTTTTTGGTCCCCTTTTTTGTCGGCAAAGTTTTTGGGTGGGATGTGATGTCCATTGCGATCTACAATGTCCAGCAAAGGAATACGCACGGCATCTTGATACCAGCTTTTGCCACCCAGTACGGGCATACAACGATGCTTTTTGATGGCATTGTCCAAACTCTGATAGACACATTCCGCGCCTACATTGCCTTTATATTCTAAGTCGTCTCGTGGACGCAAACCATAAGCGGTATCCCAGAGATAGCCATCTGTTTTCCGCACCCAGCCTACCAATGGGCGAGTTATATGATAGTCATCTGCCAGTAAGTACCAGTCTTTTTCCTGATCCACAATAAAATACATGGTAAAACGTGAGAGTTGGCGACATTTATCATAACATTGTTCTGCTGGTATTGGATAGGCGTTAATAAAGGCGGATGGCTTTCCTTGCTCACGCTGTTGAATTTCTGTTTTGATATAAAACTTTTTTTCTAGTCCTTTTTTGGGATTGATGATCGGTCTATTGGTGCATAGCAAGTCATTCAGCGATACCCAGCCCAATGGTTCATCGTGTCCCTCTGTTGCTACTTTGATCCGCTTGTCGCTAAGCTCTTCCTTATGTCTCAAAGGTGTGCTAAACGCTAAAAGCGTTTTGTTAGGCTGTTGTGCCTCCGCCGAGGGATAGACTTTGGCTTTGTCACGCAATACTCTCATTTGTATTGATAAATCTAATTTCCCGTTTTGCAGAATATAGGGAGAAAAGTCGAAATTAGCACAGTCGCCCTCTTCGCTCTGCGTTCTGACTGGGGAGGCTTTTGGACGATCAGTCTCTTTTATCTGTGTCTGTACTTTATTTTGTTCTGGTTCATCGTTTTTACAAGCCGTCAGGCAAAGTATTACCGACAGGCTCCATAAGCAGCCTTTTTTTATCAACATTTTTTTTTATCATCCTATTGTTAATACCTAGTACTCTGTCAATGTTAAATTGATGGGTGTTGTAGGGTCAATGCCATTAAGCTAAGAGATATTGTAGGGTGGGTAGGGGCAATCCCTTGTGGTTGCCCGCGCAACATCGTTATGGTAGCCCAACCCACCTTTGTTATAAATTTACGCAGGATCTTCGTTTCAACGGTTTGGTGGGTTTCGCTTTCGCTCTACCCACCCTACAATATCTACAATATCTCTTAACTTAATGGCATTGGTGTTGTAGGGTGCGTCCTACGCACCGTGAGGCGAAATGTGTTGTAGGGTGCGTCCTACGCACCGTGACGCTCAAAAGGTGCGTAGGACGCACCCTACATTACCCATCAATTTAACATTGACGATGTACTAGTACCTTGTCAAGCTGAAATTGTCGGGTACTGTAGGGTGCGTCCTACGCACCTTCCAAGGCTGGGTGCCCAGGACGCACCCTACAAAACAAGCTTGACAGAGTACTAGTACTTAGATAGCAATTTTTTCAAGCTGTTCTCAAATCGCCATTGGGCTATCTTCTTGTATTGACTGTCTAAAGTCTGACATTTCGCCTCGCTCATCTCATTTTCCCAAAATCCACACTCACCAACGGTTAAGACGGATAAGCTGATTCCATGACTCATCCAGTATCGCGGAATTCCCAGTGCCATTTTTAATGATGAGGATAAAGTACTAGAACCCGAGTAGCTTTCACCATCCGTCAAGTACAAAACCTGATCAAAATCTTTGCCTTCTAATGCCAGATCAAGTTGCTCCAGTTCATACACTGAGCGGTAACTGTCGCTGGCAAATTTGATCCCATTCACTTTGGCAGTAATAGAATTTTTGCCCTCGTTAGGCAATTCGTTCAAGTCTTCACTGCGTATTAGGGTATTTATTTCTTCATTGGTATCAATCAACAAGATACTAAGAGGAATACTGGTATGGTTTTTTTTTAAATCGAAAAGCCATTTTTTCAAGGTATCCTGTATAATACGTCCAATCCCATTGGCGGCTAATTGCATTGAGGGCGCAATAACCACTATTTTGCGTTTTCCTTCAAATTGATTGGATTTGAATGAGAAAGCGAGTCGAAAATCCTGCTGCATATAGAGTTGTTCCTTGCCCTCCGCACAATAGCTTAAATCTTCGTCTCCGCTGCGAATTTTTGCCCAAGGTGCTTGCATCGTCAGTGGTTCAACTGAAGATTGATATGTTCTCCAGTCGAGAGATTTTTGGTTGTTTTTGCAATCCTGTTCGCTCTCGAAAAACTCTACTTGGGTGTTGATTTCAAAGGGTAGCTTTGGGTTGTTAGTGAAAACAAGCGGCCATTCTGTTAATGGTTTCAGGTCATTTTCTGTGACTTGGTAGTGACCATTGTCCTCTTTTAATGAGGATAGAAGAATAATTTTATGACCGCTAATCCGAATTGTTTTTGCAATCCATTGAGCCGGCAGAATTCCACATTTGATAATGTATCTCTTGTCATCTCTGGATAATTTTTGAGTCGCACAGGGTTGTCCTTCGTTGTCATAAGCCCAGACTTTTGTATCGGATAATTTATCTGGTAAGGCGATTTGGATGGTGTTGTCCATAATCAAAAAAACATAGCCAATCCAGGGCAGTGTCATCATCAAGTATAATAGCGATGCGATACATAACCCTTTTTTAGAAAAGAGCCAAGCGGAAAATAGGTGTTTTTTGGTAGAGGACAATAAGTCTATTTTATCCTTATCGCCATCGCCGTTTTGAGCCAGCTTAGCCTGCGTATCCTTGCCGTTGGATTTTTCAGGGTTCGTTTGCTCCTGCTCATCATGAAGCGGAGTATTCTTCTTTTTTTCATGGCTTTCATCAGAATTTGGTGTAGTCCCACCCTCGCCATTAGAAGTTTCATGGGAGGGTTCTTCAGTGAACGTTTTCTTAAAAATCTCTCGCAAAGTATCATCCAACTGTTTTATTTCAAATAAATAAAGTATATGCTCATTAGCAATCACCAAAATATGAATAATGTATCCCTTTCCGGCTTCCCGACATTTCACAGCTAGAAAATAAGGCTCGTCTTCCCCAGAAAGCTCTTTTAATGCCTCCTTGATAGCCGTTTTCAACGCATCATCGTCTTTTTTATGGGATGGCAGCTTGCCTGTCGTATATATTACACTATCACTGTCTTTTTCCTTTAAATAATTAGTCGCTTTTTTTGCCCATCTTTTTACTTCTTCGTCATGCGATTTACCCTCTGAGGGTGGCTCTTTTAGTGACGAAAAGCTTTCAGAGTTTAACAAGACCATGTTGGAACATGGAAACCATTTTTCAATTTTATTGCATAATCCCTGCGATACGAACTTTTCGATACGACACTTTGGATTTTCTTGGTCCATTACTTCACCTCCTTATCTATTTTCAGAGCCAAGATAAATCTTGGACTCCTTTTATAACTACAGCTAATTTTTTGTTTGGTGCAGGACGCGGAGCGTCCTGGCAGGCATTCCCACGCAGAGCGTGGGAACGAGAAAATACCTTTATTAGCATAACCTGAAACTCGATGTTCAAGTTTTTCGTCGCGGTGATGAGTACAACTAATGGAGGACAACGAATAAAACCATTGTCCCGTAGGGAGCTTACGGATGACACGGATTGACTTCGTTACTTCGTTTCGCGGATTTAAAATCAATAGTGAGGAGAATGAGTGTTTTCATGTTTTTAATCCGTGTAATCCGAGCCATCCGTAAGATCCCTACGGGACAATGGTTTTTCGGGTTCGGATGCCCTTTGCTGAGGAACAGGAAAAAACAATAGGTAAATGAAGGTTTTACCGAGGTGTCCTCCATTAGTTGTACTCACCACAAAAAACTTGAACATCGAGTGAAAGTGGCTCTCCATCTAACATAATTAGTTCTTCACTTGTTCGCAATGATTGAATTAAAAATGGAGAATGTGTGGTACATATAAATTGAATATTTGGGAATACTCGACGTAAATCTTCTATAATTCTACGTTGCCATTTGGGATGTAAATGTAAATCCAGTTCATCAATAAGAATCACTCCTTTTGTTTCAGAACTGGCATCTCCACCAAGATGTGGGTTTAAAATAGCGGCTCGTCTCGCAATGTCACAAAACAATCCCAATATTGTTCTTTGACCATCACTTAAATGCTCAAAAGGAATAGTTATATTATCTTCAAATTCAACCCTAACACGACTTTGTTCAAAATCAAACTTAAGCCCTGTACAATTTTCCAATGCCGCAATTGCTGCCCTTCTAATTGATTGTAATACAGGTGTTTCTTCATTTTGTTGCATTGAAACTAATTCATGCTTTAATAACCATTCTCCTATTGCTTGATGATTTGCTCCTGTATGAAAACAATCAACATACGGCTCAAAACGAGAATATTTTGTTTTAGCAGAGGCTTCAATATTCAATTCATTTTTAGCTAACCACAATCTATCACATTCATAAAAAGCAATCAGAGGTAAATCAAAAGAATTGCCTTTTTCAATGAACTCTAATATATCGTTACCAAGATTTCCAAAATTAAGAGGATATGATTCATATTGAATGCTACCATCAGTGATAGTTTCATCTTTTCCTTCTTCTCTAGTCCTTATCCAGTTTGCTTGGACATTTTTTTTATGACCATATCTATCTATAATTTTGGAAGTACCATAAGCTTTAATTGATGTCAATTTACTTTTATCAAATCTATTGTCAATCTGAATTTCTCTAATTTCTTCAACTAGAATAGGACGAATGTTGTTTTCATCTTTAATATAAGCATGTGCCCATCCACCTAATGCAACAGCAATTGCTCTTAATAATGAAGTTTTTCCACTACCATTGATCCCAATTAATAAATTAAACGCCGGGTTGAATATAAATTCTTGTTCCGAAAAAAGTTTAAAGTTTTTTATTTCAATTTTATTTATTTTCATAGAATTTATTTTATATATTTTTAGGTGATACTTAAATTTTGCTGGAAAAATATACTCCACAAAAATATCTACATTTATACCTTTCTAAAAAAGGTTAGAGAAATTTATCTTGACTTAAAGATTCAATTCGATTATTATGCTCGCCACGTTGAATGGCGACGCTCTTGGCCACTTGTTCAAGTTGGGACTGTTTATCAGTCATATATAGAGTGAGTTCAACGTTGGGGGGCGGTGTATGAATGTCTAAAAGTAACCCTAAGCGCAAGCGAGGGGATAAAGGGTTGATACTCCCTAGTCCACAATGTTTTCATTCCCACATTTTATGTCTACAGGTAGATATTTGTCGATGAAATTGTTATCTAGCAAATAGTATTCAATAAGTCAATATTTTATAAAGCATCTTTCAATCCCGCCCCTATTCCCCTTGCCACTTTTCCCCCCAAGCGTTTTCGAGCCAATTCCACCACAATATAAATCAAATTATCAAACCCCCTACATGATAAACACTGACTTCGTATCCGCCCTCTAGTACAACGGATTAGAGGAATAAACGGATAACCCTCGATGAACAATCAGTTTATTCCCCTAATCCGTTGTACTAGACTTTTAATAATTAATCCCTCTCCTTCAAGCCACTCAATCGAAATCCCACAGACATTGATCCCTTGAGCGACGGACAACGTAATTCGTAATTATTATAATTGGGAAAATAATCATAACCAAGCGTCTTATAGCGTTTCCCACCACCACACGAAGTACGCGACCATTCTTCACGGTTAAACAGTAAATGATCCGGCGCATTTTTTTGACTATCTATCGTTTCTAATCTTGACCTTTGTTTTGTCTGTTCGGCTTGATATGACATAACAGCCGCTGCCCACTGTTCTTGGGTCGGTAATTGCAGACGACAGCCCGTTTGAGCACTCATCCATTGGGCGTATTTATTCGCAATATCCCAAGGCACTCTCGATACAGGTGATTTATCTCCAAATGATTTGCCCCGCTCATCTTTACCATCCTGCCACGCTGTACCCAACTTTTCAAGGTCCGCTTGACTTAACCAACCGCTTTTCACAAAACGCCGAAACTCGCCCACTGTAATTTCCCCAGTTTTAATAAGGAAATCTTTATCAATAACAATTTGTTCCTTGCCAAGGGATGCTAGAAAACTAGCCACTGTTGGGTAATCTTTAACAGTGTACGTGCCACCCGGTACAGTTGCCATTTGAATGTAAGCCTCAACTGAACATTTTTTGTGCCCATAATTCCATACACCCAAAATAAGTGCTAATAATAGTCCTACATAAACTACCTTTTTTACTACCTTTTTTGATGGCGGTGGCGGCGGTGGTGGCGGTGGTGGCGGTGGTGGTGGTGGTGGTGGGGATTTAGCCCGACGAATGCTATCAACCCATTGTCCATAACTTGTACGTCTGCTTGGATTATTAAATCCTTCATTAATAGTGACAATTAAACGTTTTCTTATGTCAGATAATTGTGGATAAGTGAGTAAAATCTTTTTTATCGTATTATAGGAACCTTCAGTAGAACGATTGAAATTTGAAGAATTTTTATCCACCTGAGGCCATTTGGACTGACTAAAATAATCCTTCATATTTTTTACGCCCAAGCGGTTGAGGTAAAACAAAGGGTGGCGTAAAAATATAAGGTAATGCACGCCAACTGCCACTGACCAAGTATCTGTAAAAAGATTAACTTTGACAGTCCCTTGTTGCCCCGAAAGTTGTTTTATTATCTCTGGCGCAACCCAATCGTTACGTTTGCCCCAAGTCGTTGGAGAATTGTTTGGATTTTCAGTGACTGCGCCACTATCATAGTCGATGATGACTAAATGCCCTCCACTCTTTAAATTAATAAATAAATTTTGGGCATTAATATCCGCATGGATAAAAGACATCTCTCTCAGAATTTTAACACCTTCAACTAAGTCCAGTGCATATTGCAATTTTTGATTAAGTGCCAGTGGATAATATTGCTTTTGTAAGCTATTATCATCCAATAATTCATCAAAACTCACATATTCGCTTGTATCAAGTTTATTTGCCGAATAACCCAGCACCTTTTTGCCGTTAAGCGTACCATCATAGCTGAATTGAGGTAAAGCAAATAATGCCGGCGCTATACTGGTTTGCCGATTTTCTTTAATCTTATCTTGCAAGGCTTGTATCGTCTTAAAGCCTTTGACATGGTTTCCTGAGACATCCTCTTTGAAAATTTTGATGACTTGAGAGCTTTGCGGTTTTGTGCCATCAATGGAAAGGCACGAATAAAGTTCTCCAAATCCTCCATCTGCAAAAGGCTTATTTTCTATTTCTATACGAGTAACCCGACTAAATGCCGGGTTCAAATCAGAAGTTTTAAAATGGCTAACATTTATGATTGGCATGACGAAATTTTTTTCTGGTATTCAATGGCTTTAGCAGTCACAATTATCCCAAGGCTTGCATCATCTTCCAAAATATTTTCCTGTTTGAGAAAGTCAAGATAAGTCTGCATGGCTTTCTGCAAAGAGTCATTTGTTGGTTTTGGAGTTTTGACAAAATACTCATTTAGATATTGGTAAAAAAAAGACATGGTTTTTTCGCCACTAATCCAAACGGAGCCATCTTTAACAATTTTACCAATAGGCACTTGATCAAATGAATAAATGCCATCTGTACAAATCATAACGATGTCGCCATAGTACAAATTATCTTTTTCTATTTGCAACACGGTTGGCACAATTTCTGTGTCTTTAGTCTCAGAAATAGAGAGCAATTTATACAGGGCTTCTTTTCCAACTTTATTTTGTACAGTGTGTGGATTGAGATAATTCAGCATATTCCAAGGCAAATATTTTGTCTTATTAAAATGGTTGAAATTACCCCTGAGATGCCAAATGGCACCGTTGCCAACATAAGCCACTTTTATTCGATGTGCATCCTCAATAGCTACAATAAGAGAAGTGCCAAATGAATTATTTTTATCTAAAGTAATCCCTTTTTTAATTTCAAAGTCTTGGGCATACTCTATCAGCTTTGACTTTGCCTGTTTGAACATTTTTTCAAAATCTATCTCTTCGCTTGAATGCTCAATTTGTGTTTTGATGTTTTGGGTTACAAATTTCGAGGCGAGTTCAGCATACTCATAAGCGCCTAAACCGTCGGCAACAATAACGGCTTTTAAAACATCGTTTTCGGCAACTTCACAACTATCTTGATTTTCTTGTCGAATCGTTGCGGTTGTGACGCACATTATATTATCAGACATAAGCATCTCGGCTAGGAGTCCAAGATTTATCTTGGACTTATATTTTTCCAGAAGACACAGAAGCAATAAAAAACTTGCGAAGCGTTTCTGCATCATAAACCGTCTTGTAGTGTGCCGGAGAACTCGCAATATTTCTCAAGATTTTTTCCGCGAGCGCGTTTGCTCCCCCCTTTTCTGCGAATAGCGTTGAACAAATAGAAATATTCTCGTTTTTCTTAATGTCGTTCGCAGCAGGAATGGGATCACTCTGACTTATTCCATCAGACATAACAACAATAATCACACTGGGGGGAACACCGTCGGCTGGGGCATTGTTAAGAAATTGTTCTGCCAATGACTGAGCCTGTTTCAATGCCTTTAAAATATCCGTGCCCCCACCATGTTTTTCGGTGGGATTATAATCAGCATTATCATCAATTGTATCGCCATTGTCATCCGCCACGCGAGTGATAGGAGTATGCACTATCGCCTCATGATCAAAAGTCACTACAGCCATTGAAAAATCTTTGCGGTTTTTACTCGCAATAAATCGCGTGAGCAATTCTCTGACTGCCAAGTTGACAGCATCAGCTTTTGTGATTGTTCCCTCAGTTATGGCAGACATTGAGCCACTGCCATCTAATACTAAAATCCCTAACTGGTTAAAAATTTGAGGGATTGTTGGGGCATCATCAAGAATAAAATCATCTGTGTATTTTGACATTGTTTTCCTCTTGGATGTCCAAAATAAATTTTGGACTCCTACAATTTCACGGTGCATTGACTACATCGGTTATAAACCACTCTGAAGTTAAATCTGCATGGTGATCATGCCCACTATTCGGTAAAATATCCCATTTAAACAGACCATTTTTGCTGATAAACGAATTTGGCGCTGTTCTATTATTATATTCTGAAGTCAGCTCCAAACCACTCTGTAGATAATTCAACAATTCAGGACCTTCCTCATCTTTGACAATTTCTAGATCATTTTCTCCCCAAAAGATATAAATCGGGCGTTTTTTCCATTTCTCTGTATCGAAATCAATTTGATACTCATCACTATAATTAGGCGAACGTATGCAAAGTGCTGTAAAGTATTCAGGATAATTCATCATAAATAAGTAGCTTGAATAGCTGCCTCCACTAAAACCCGTTCCTAAGATGTTTGAGGTATCGACTTTCAAGGCATTGACAACCGTTGTCAGGATATATTCAGTCATACGGATTTCTTCATCCAAATGTATAAAAACGTCCTGCTGGGTTTCAAATACTTCATTTGTCGCAACGAGATATGAGGGTGTCACAACGATGAATCCATATTTTTCTGCAAATCCATTCCAATTTTGCAACTCTCGCGGACCCATAATCCCTGCCCCATGAGAAGCCATGATCATGGGTAAAGGATTGACACCATCATACTCTTGGGGAATATATACGCCATAAGCACCCCCACGAAATCTGCCATATTTAGCAAAATAGAAACTTTTTCCATAAGACTCCGTTACCTCATCCGAAATCGGATAAGTGATACCCTTAAATGTTACTTCTTGGTTTTGATGAATTTGCCGCAGTTGTGCATCTGTCGGATAAGGAGGCGTTTCCAGTAGTTCGCTAGTCGGGATGATGTAAGTCAACCTAAAGCGCATCACTTCACTGACTGCCCTCTCCCACACCAATTCGACAGCATAAGTCTCATTATCTACCTCAATCGACGGAATATTCAACACGCCGTTTTCTAGTGAATAATGCGCTATAGCTTGACTACTCCCTTTTACGGCTTTTACGGTGAGCAATTCAAAGAGGATGGGATCAGATTTAACCAGTTTCATGCTCACCACATAAGTGCCCAGGGGAGAAACTTCGACGGCAGGTAGGTGCAACTTTTTGGTAGCGAAGTCAAAATATGGCTTTTCTCCCTGCTCTGGTATTTGAGCCATGAGGGAGGGGACAAAAAAAATTAAGATGGCACTTAATAGTGTTATTGAGTGTCGCATATAGTGCCCCTTAAAAAAATGGCAAAATGCTGTTACTATGTTTCGGGAAATCCGCTACGCTCCATTCCCGAAACAACGAAAAACTTCTTAGGTTTAAAACTAGGACAAAACTTTTCTGGACAACTATACTATTATAATTGGACTCCTAACGGCTCCCCGTCCAAATCGACGCTCCGCGTCGAATTTTGAGGATAAAGATGAAAATCAGAACATTATTAATGGGCAACTTAAACATTGCCTTTATGAGCAAAGCCATTCAATCAGAAAAAGCGACCAAAAAAAAGCAACAGCGTATCCGCTGTCCTATTTGCGGCTGGCAGCCAGACGGCAAACCCTATTGGGCATGTGAAAAATGTTTGACCACATTTGACACATTTAAGACGCACGCTCATTGCCCAACCTGTGACAATTCTTGGCATTATACACAATGTATCGCCTGCCACAAACAATCTCCACATGATAAATGGTATGAAAACTAAAGTTCAAGCCGTCTCTTGTTTAACTCGCTCTCTCATCTCCGCCAATTCTTCCACATATCCCCCCGACAGTATTGGAAACCGACACCACGTCTTTGGATCAAGACTTTCATCGTCTAAATGAAAACTCGGTGCAAAGCGTTCACGTTTCCACTGGTTGCGTGTCCATAGCTTGAAAAAACGTTCAATCCATATCAGCAATTGATTATCCTCATATTCATTATATTGAAGCCGTAGCAAACAAAAAATTTCATAAGGTGTTTGGCGTGAGCGAATCGCTGCCTTTTCAATCACATTCAATAATGGATAGGGCATTAAGTCCTCTTCATCTGTTTGCCCCATCTCTTTTGGACGCAATTCGGCAGTGGGGGATTGTTGATTAATCAGTGACAAAGCCGGAATAGAATCTTCTAACCAACGCAGCCAGTGCCGTAAAAAGTCTTTATCTATGCCCGCTAGGGGACTTAAACCGCCACTGGTATCACCATCCATCGTCGCATAACCTTGCGCCGCTTCGGAGCGGTTACTGGTTGCCAACAAAAGTGCGTTGCGGAGGTTGGCGATCAACCAAACACTTGGAGAGCGAGCACGGGCTTGAATATTTTGTAGGGCAATATCATGCGCTTGCCAATTGAGTTTTTGGTCAATAGCCCCCGATACCAAATCAATATAACCTGTCACCAGCTCATTAATATTCAATTCTAAATACTGAGCACTAAGGCTATGTGCTAGGGTTTTTGCCGCTTGTTGGGTAGTTTGACTTGAATTTTCAGTCGCTTGATAAACGCAGGTGAGTAGTGATTGTACGATGTTGTTGACAGTCGCTAAATCTTTTAGCCTGATTTTGGCACAAAAGCCTTCAATACCCAATTCGGCTACACCGAATTCAACCATTAAACGGACTAAACAAGCAATCGCAGATGAGTCTGCGCCACCACTGAGGGAGACGACAAATCCTTGAGAGCGGCTTTTGCGGAGATAATCAAATAAACCCAAGCTGACGGCGCGACTAAATTCTTCTTCTTTAATATTTGGGCTATCCTCCCACATTGGCAGGCTTGGTACATTTTGGGAGGGGGCGAGTTGTGGATAGTCAAAGGGGACATCAATGCGGCTGTCTAACTTGGGTACCCAGTCGCTGGTATGGGCTTGTGACATGCGGGTTAAATCGACATCGACTAAGGCATTGATCAGTTGATAGTCAGCAAAACTAAAACGTTTACTGCTCGCTAATAATTGTTCGCCGCTGGCAATCATCGCGTCACCGTCATAAATCGCGCGTCCCGCTTCGTTGCCGAGTAAATTAGTATAAACATAGCTCACGCTAAATGCCCGTGCGCCTTCTAGCACAAAACGTTTACGAATTCTATGCTTGTCAAAGGCAAAATGGCTCGCACTGGGATTGAGAATAATATCCACACCTTTTTCGGCCAATTTGATACCGGGGCGATTGGCAACCCAAGCTTCTTCACAGATTTCAAATCCGATACGCACGCCGCCACACTTAAAATAAATGTCGCCTATGGGATAAGTTTGCCCATTCAAGTCGATTTCGACATGCACATTTTGAGGCCAGGGGTGAAACCAACGAGGCTCATAGTGGATGCCATCACTTGGTAAAAAGCGTTTGGCAACAAAACCACAGATCGCGCCATCAACGAGTAGGCAGACAGTGTTATAGATGCGATTTTGATATAACAAGGGCAAGCCCACAGCCACAATAATGTTTTTAGTTTGTGGCGCGATTTCATGCAAGACGCGCTGCGATTGTGCCAAAGTACCGGGGGCTAAAAAGGCATCTTCGCAACCATATCCGCTGATACAGAGTTCTGGTAGGCATAAAATGCTGACCTTGTTGGCACGAGCCGTTTTGATAGCGGCGATAATGTTTTTTTGGTTGTTTTCCCAGTCTAGGGGCGTTTGGTTGAGGCTGGCACTGCCTACATTGATATATTTCATGGAGAGTTTCCTCGTCCAAAGCTAAAGCTTTGGACTCCAACTGTTGGAGTCCAAAGCTTTAGCTTTGGACTGGCAGTCGTTGAACAAGTGAAACTTTCTTGTGGGGAGAGAGGGTGGGCAAGAAAATAGTGGGTCGTGTGCGGTTCGAACGCACGACCACCGGATTAAAAGTCCGATGCTCTACCAGCTGAGCTAACGACCCTGATTGATGGCTGTGTATTATAATGAGATTGAAAAAAAATGCAAGCTTTTTTTTTTAAATGGTTTAGCTTCGCTTACTTCGTTGCGGGAAATCCGCGTAGCTCCATTCCCGAAACAACAAAAAGCTTTTTTTTCTTGGTATCAAAAAAATCCTATTTTTTATAGGCTTTTTAAGCCGCGCTACGAAATAACCGAAAAAAATTCTCCGTCGTCACACCCGCTATCGTCTCAAAAGTCTCTCCCCGTAAATCTGCAATAAATTGCGCCACATGCTTAACATAAGCGGGTTGATTAGTTTTACCGCGATGTGGCACTGGGGCTAAATACGGCGCATCGGTTTCTACTAGCAACCGATCTAAAGGCACTTGTTTTGCCACCGCTTGCACCGTTTTGGCATTTTTAAAAGTGACAATGCCAGAAAATGATATATAAAATCCCATCTCCATCGCCTGTTGTGCCATTTCCCAATCTTCGACAAAACAGTGCATAATCCCCCCGACTGCCGCCGCATTTTCTTCACGCAAAATCCGTAAAGTCTCTTTAGGCGCATCGCGGCTATGGACAATCAAAGGTTTTTTAGTCTCTTTAGCCGCTTGAATATGAGTACGAAAGCGTTGTTCTTGCCCTGCGCCTTTGTTGCGAAAATAATCCAATCCCGTTTCACCAATCGCAATAATATTAGGATCATCCGCCAAAGCGGTGAGCGTTTTTACATCAACATCATTTGAGGTATTGGGGTGAATGCCGACAGAGGCAAACACGTTATCCATACGCTGTGCAATCCCTAACAGGGTGGGAAAATGTTCAAGATCAATCGACACACTTAAAAAATAATTCACTCCCTGAGTTTGAGCGTCTGCGACAAGCGTGTCGGGGTGATGCCCGACAATTAAATCTAAATGACAGTGTGAATCAACTAACATAATTATTTTTTCAGATAAATATTTTAAATGGTTTATCGTATCGGGAAATCCGCTCCGCGCAATGGACGATACGAAGATCGCTGCGCTAAACAACTGAGTTGACTGGGTTTCGGGAAATCCGCTCCGCTCCATTCCCGAAACAACAAAACAAATATATGTAGGGTGGATTAAGCGATAGCGTATCCACCCTACATGATGATTACAATTAAAAAGGGACAAGTCTATTTTAGTTAAAAACCTGAGAGGTTTAGGCTTGGCTCTCTATTTACATTGTATAAGTAGGTTTATCGGCATTAGGCAATGTTGCCAGTGTGGTTTCGATTTTTTTGCGGATAGCTTGATACTTGTCACTCAAATGCACACCAATACCAGCAGGACGTCTGCCATGTGCCCCTTGGGGATTAATCCATGCAACGTGACCCGTCACTGGGGTTTGTTTTTCCTCATGTGGAAGAATGAGAAATATGAATATTTCGTCGCCTAAGTTATAGGTTTTGGTCGTTTTAATGAACAAGCCACCTCGTTTTAAAAAGGGTAAATAATGCTCATATAACATATTATTATCAGTTATTTTCAGGTTGAGCATATTACGTTTGCTGCCGCCTGAGCGTTTTGTTATCATTGAGTTCTCCTCAGTTCAAGCCAAGCAATAGCAATGGATTCAAATAATCCTTGCGGTTTAATGCTAGCATTTCCAATCACTATCTGATAAGTAGATTGTATTAAATCTAACAAATTAAATAATCCGTGCAAGTTTAATTGTCTAGCCAAGCGTTGCAGACTTTGTTGATGATCATGGTTAACAAGATATTGTGTTTGACTGGTGCTGGCATAGCGAATAATATCCATCGTCCAACTCAGCATCCATTGCAAGACTTGTACCGCGTCCATTTTACTCCAAATTTCTGCAATATGGACAGGATCATTTGTTGGCAAATTGATCAAATTATCAAATAATGTCTGCCGCTGTGTCATGCCATCTGTTTCTGCCAAAGCGAGTGCTGCGAGAGGTGCTTGGGCTGTGAGATTGAGCAATAGTTGAAGTTCATCCTCTCTTTTATTAGAACGAGTACGCAGCCAGGTTTCTACCAATTTGTGATCAGGGCGACTAAATTCAAGTCGTTGACAGCGACTACGAATCGTTGGTAATAAAGCCATGGGTTGATGGCTCACTAACATGATTAAAGTTTTAGGCGGGGGCTCTTCTAATAATTTTAATAAACTGTTAGCGGCGTTGCGATTCATAGCTTCAGCCGGGTTAATCGTCACGATTTTATAGTGTCCATAATGGGTAGTCATGACACTAATTTGAATCAAGTTTCGTATCTGAGCAACAGTAATTTGTTTACCTGCTTGAACGGGTAATACTTGGAATAAATCTGGGTGAGTATCGGCGCGGAGCAGGTGGCAGGGTTTACATTGTCCACAGATTTGTCCATCCGCCAAGGGTTGTTCACAAAGCAGTGTTTCTGAAAAACGTTTTGCAAACAGAGTCTTACCCATGCCTTGTGGACCAGTGAGCAGTAAGGCATGTGGTAAACGGTCTTGTTGCCAGCGGCGCAACATTTGTTGCCATATTGTGTTATGCCAAGGTAAGTTGGTGTCTATAGTTGTCTCTTGCAATTCGATCTCCAATGTGTTTATTCGAGGGAGCAATCTAAAAATCCTATTATAATTAAGATTTGGTAGGAGTCCAAGATTTATCTTGGACGTCTCTGATTTTATAGATTAATACATGCCAGACAACGAATAAACCGATGATTGGCTCTATTTAGGCAAATAAAAAAAAACATTGAAACGAAGTAACGGAGCTGGCGACGTTCATCACGGATTGACTTCGTTACTTCGTTTGACGGATGGCTCTGATGACACGGATTAGTTGTTGTTTCGGGAATGGAGCGAAGCGGATTTCCCGAAACCCATTTAGTGAACAATTTCCTTTGAGTTAGGTGTTTTGACTTATCCCTTCTTAAATGTAATCCGTGTAGTTAAGGTTTTTTTTAGGACTTATGCTCTCGCTCTGCTCACAAGGAAGTTTGGCGAAAACAACAAAAAAAACCCTTGAAACGAAGTAACGGAGCTGGCGACGTTCATCACGGATTGACTTCGTTACTTCGTCTGACGGATGGCTCTGATGACACGGATTAAAATCAAAATCTTAACTACAGGGATTGCATTTAAGCAGGGATAAGTCAAAACCGAAGACGAGTCCCCTATTTTTTCTACTCCTCCAGAAATTTTTTGTTCCCAAAAGACCTCTGATGTTTTGGAAACCTCAGAGGTATGGGCGCGTATTTTTTCTGGACAGCTATACCCTTGGGTAATTAGTATCCATTGCCAGAGGTCGAAAATAACCCTTGATACAATTTGGATTTCTGATACAAATTTGTATATGATTCTTTTCTTTAAACCCTGCACTAGGATAAAGTTCTTTGCCTTCCCAGAAAGCTGCTCTTATAGAATCAAAAGGTTTGGTCTCGTTTTTTTTCATTTCACTGTGCATATATTCAAACACGGCACAATCAAGTTTTCTCAAAAGCTTATCGGTATTGGCTCCTATATCGTTGTTTCCAGGCATTTCCAATCCAACTTTCAGATAGGTTTTTTTCAGAGAATAGTAATGATTTTTAAGAAGTTGCAATGAATGAGACTCAAGTAGATCAAAACAGTACCCAAGATGTATAACCGCACCAACAACAAAAGGAGTATCTAACTTTTGACGTTTATTTTTAAGCTCTTCACCATACTTCTCAGCCCGATGGGGGCTATTTTCCCAAAAGTACATACCATTACCAAGCCAGTCATAATCATTTTTTGAGGCTTTGAAACCTCCTTCTCCAGAAAGAAGGGCTTCTCCGACTTCTCTTTCACAAGCATGGAATCCAAAAACTAAAGAAGGATAATGTTTATACATTTAATTTAGTTCCTGTATAAATCTGTTGGCTGTCCATCTGCTTTTACAAGCCCAGCATCAATCAAAGCTTGAAGGGCTTTCTCTTTGCTAGAAGTTGTTTCTTCAGTATATTTTTTTAACTGCTCCATTATTTTTTTTGCATCTTCTTCGGTCATAAAAATTTCCCAAAAATGATATAACAAGTGATTTTTTAACATAACAAAAAAAAAATAGCAAGCCGTTTGACGGATGGCTCTGATGACACGGATTAAAATCAAAATCTTAACTACAGGGATAAGTCAAAACATTAGACTTGTCCCTAAATAACTTAAAGTCTATATGTAGGGTGGATATTGCTCCGCGTATCCACCTGATTCGATGGTCAATCTCGGTGGATACGCGGAGCAATATCCACCCTACATGATGGTAACTTATAAAAAGGGACAAGTCTATTAACGACAGCCAATTTTGAATTAGCAGGGATAAATCAAAACATTCTGTTCGCTAAAAATTGGCGGCTCGTATTGGTTTTGACTTATCCCTGCTAAAAAAAAATCCCTGTAGTTGTTTTTTTTAGGACTGAGTACAACGGATTTGCGGAAACAACGAATAAAAAAATCAAAAAAAAACCCTTGAAACGAAGTAACGGAGCTGGCGACGTTCATCACGGATTTGACGGATGGCTCTGATGACACGGATTAAAATCAAAATCTTAACTACAGGGATTGCATTTAAGCAGGGATAAATCAAAACATTCTGTTCGCTAAAAATTGGCGGCTCGTATTGGTTTTGACTTATCCCTGCTAAAAAAAAATCCCTGTAGTTGTTTTTTTTAGGACTGAGTACAACGGATTTGCGGAAACAACGGATAAAAAAATCAAAAAAAAACCCTTGAAACGAAGTAACGGAGCTGGCGACGTTCATCACGGATTTGACGGATGGCTCTGATGACACGGATTAAAAACCTAAAAAGGCTCAATACATGAGCTTTTGACTTTGGGTTTAAATCCGCGTCATCCGCGTAATCCGTAAAATCCGTGATGAACGTCGCCAGCGCAGGATCTTCGTTTCAAGGGTTTTTTTTTCGTCCAAATAACGTCACAATCGCCTACATCGGCGAGGTCCAGCGTAACCCTAGACCCTAAATTTTCAATATAAATTTCAACAACTTACAAAAAACAATTCACACACAAAAAAAGTTGCCAAAAATTATGTGCAGCGGCATAAAATTAAACACTTTAAAATCATTCACTTAAACTTTGGTGCGCGTTATTAGAACATAACCAAAGACTAAATGCAAACACTTTTTTTAAATATTTTTATGACCCTAAAAACAATTTACTAAAAAAAAATCAATAAGATACAGATTTTCACCTAAAAAAAATAAAATTTTTGCCTTTATCCACAAACCCGCATATCTGATTTTGAGACTAAAACCAAATTCATCGGATAAATACGCCGCAAAAAACCATCTAAAGCCCCCCAATTATTCACCTCTTGGACCGTAGCAAGCGCCTGAAGCAATAAAGCCGGAGTAAGTGCGCTGCTAGCCTGAATAGATTTTTCAGTCACTTGCTCTAAAGCATCAATCCCTTGTTGCCACTGCCTTAAACCCTTAATAATCCTATCTAATTGCCCCGCATTAGGAGGACGGAGATGAAGCGGAAAAATCACCTCAATCAAATAATTTTCTGCAATCAACTTCTCAATATACAGATCGACTAAATCCACTTGAGCCGCATCGCACAAATACACCGCCGTCGCTATCACCGCCGCCGGTAGCACCTTATCGCCTCTTAACTTATCTAACTTATCCTGATGAATTTCCCAAAGATTTTTCACCTGCTCAGCATCACCTTCGCGTTGAGCAAGCGCAATTCGTCCCATCACCAAATAAGGATTAAAACCTTTATTTTGAAACTTATCCGCCTTTTCAGCTTGCCCATAAAACGCCTCAGCTTGACTTAACTCACCCAATAACAAATGCGCGTGTCCAAGATAAATCGCTGTTTGTCCTTCTCTAGTCCGAGAAGACTGAATTTCCCACGACTGAGAAAAATATTCAATCGCTTGACTATAATCCCCCTGTCGCGCATAGATTTCTCCCAAACGACCCAAAGTTTTATATTCTTCGGGATCACTATTACGTTGTTGCTTTTCTAAAGCCTGTTCGGCTAAATGTTGCGCCATATCCAAATGTCCTATATCAGACAAAACGCTAGCAATACTACGTTGAAGACGCGCCTTTAACGCCGAATCCTCTTGATGTAATTTCCATTCCATGCAATATTGTTGCAAAGCATCGCCAAAATCTCCCCGATAATAAGCTAAACGCCCTAAATGATGTCGCCACAATCCCCCAGCTAAATCATCACTTAAAAAAGGCAACAAACTTAACAACTCATCAACCGCCTGATTTTGTTTATCTAAAAAAGTCTGAGCCTCAGCCATATAACCGATTTCCGTCAAACAATAAGCCGCTTCACCCCAATAGACGATAGCAAAAATCAAGGGCAGCTCAATGGTCGCTTTATTCTTAAAATCATCCCACTCGCTGATAAATTCTTCGGCTGTTGGGCGAATTTGGCGTAAATCGCTCATTAAATCTAACAACTGATAACCGTGACGCAGCAACACAGACTGTGAGCGGCGCAGACGGGGTAAATTATCTCGCTCATGGATGACGACGCGGACATCACTTCGCCATTGTTCAAGTTCAGGCTGATCATCAAAGGGCGCTTTAAAATCAAATAAAGCAAAAGCAAAAGCTTCCTGTATATTTTTGGGATAATCGGCGGTTTTTTTGAGTTGACCAAAAAATTCAAGGGGGGAGTGTTGTTTCTTCAGTTTACCCCTATCAAAAACACGTAAAGCGATAGCCGCTTCAACAGTATAGGCAGATTGTAGCATGGGTGGTGATGAGTTCAAAAATGCCACCCAAGGGTGCGGTGGTCCTTCCCATGATTCAGTATAAAGCGCCTTAAAGTGAGGATCACCTAGTAAATATGATGTTTTTGTTGCCTCTTTTTGTAAAGAAAAAAACATCTTAATATCGACAACATCAGCAAAATCACGCTGTTTCTTAGGCAAACCAGAAACAGGAGCGTGTACCAAACGATTGATTTTCCATTTCATGATAGCAACTCCTTAAAGTGGAAAAATTTCACATTGCGCCAAATCTGAGCCGGATCAATTAAGCGTATATCGCCTTTTTTATTATGGCTTAAAGTCATCAAAGCGGCACCCATATCAGCGTATTATTGCTTCACTTCTACTATCTTCAGAACGCAAAGCCGGCGCAACCAACAAAGTATCATCATCCCCCAAAAAGGGCACCACAGAAGCCGCCAATAAACCATAAGCATGTCCTAAAGCTTGGGCGGGATCTTGAGCCAGATTGAGGTGTTTCCAAACAAACTGCCCACTGCCATAAGCGCCAATCGTTATCAAGCGAGGATGTTTTGCCAACCAAAGCAAATTAGCAAATAATTCTTGTTGCAACTCATCATCACTCGGCTTCTCCAAAGCCCACTCACCCAACAAAGAACTGTTAGGAACTTGCCAAGATTTTAACGCCTCCATCACATGATGAAAATCTTTTTTTTGCGCCTCTTTTGGCAAATGAGTTAAAGGATTAAGCATCTTTAGCAAGCACAAGCGCGACTCCCAAAAAATTGGCTTGTTTATTATAATTATCCCAATTACCGGTTTCATCCCCAACGGCTAACCAGAAATCGTCTTTCATATTGATTAACTCCAGTGACTAAAAAACGTCCACACCCGATGCTGACATCCCCTCCAGCATGTAAAAACTGCCCCGCCGCCAATAACAAAGCCCCATCACGGCTCACCTGTGACAACTCCATTGTACCTAATTTACCCGATCTGCTGTAAACTTGTTCAGCACAACGGGGGATAATGATGGGATGTAAATTTAACTGATTTATGCGCCAAGATTTTGTTTCTAAAAACAAATTATCGCCATTCCCATACTCATTGACCAAACGTTGTAAACGAGAGCGTAAAGCAACTAACAAAGGATCAGAATGCTGAAATTTACTCACCAAAGGAGAGAGCATTTTAATAAGAACCTGACTATTATCAAGAGGAACAAAATTTAAGGGCGAGAGCCTAGCGCCACGTTTAAAGCGACCATTAATAAATAAAACTCTCCTAGTTCCCAAATCACGCACCTGCTCCAAACGGCCTTTAATATAATTATTAATATGATTAATCCAAGGCTCCGCAAAACGCACAGCACTACCGATAAAAATCAAACTAAACCAAAAAGATTGGCGATTAGGACTGACATGCCAATCATGTAAAACATAACCGGGCAAAGATTGTTGCTCGGATGATAAAAGAGAGGGTCGAAAAACTTGCGGAAAAGCACACTGCCCGCGTAAAGCACACAGATTGCACTGTGGATTAGAAAAAATACAGACACCGTTAAACAATGCTTGTCCTAAAAAATCACGCAACCAACTACCATAATAACGACGTGGTGGTAAAGGAATTGCGGCGGACAAGTTAAAACGGAGACCATAACACTGAATACCGTGGAAATGAGTCATAAGCTGCCTCTTGCTCCTACGCTCTGCGCACTCTCTTATACATAAGTTTTTTTGTAGGGTGGGTAGAGCGATAGCGAAACCCACCATTGTTAGAAATTTCAACTATTTGGTGGGTTGGGCGTCCCATAACGATGTTGCGCGGGCAACCACAAGGGATTGCCCCTACCCACCCTACAAAAACTAAAACCAATGTCTTAGTCGGCTTTAGCCGACTTTAGCTTTTAGACTTGGGCTTTAGCCCAAGGCTTGATTTACTAAGGCAGGATTGATTTAGTCAATTCTCGAATAAACGCTGCATATTCTGCATCATCTTGCTTAGCTTCTGCAATTAAAGCTTTAGCATCGGGATGAGTTTCAGAAAGTTTCACTAATACCTGAAGTCGGCGCACATGCTTAGAGCGGTGTTCACGTAACTCATAACGATTTAAACCCAACAATTTTTCTGTGGTTGCGCCACCTTGCGTTGTGCCATAGACACTCGCAATGCGGGTTTGTGGATCATAATAAAAATTTAAATGAGCGTCTGGATCATCAAAACAGGGGTTAATGAGTAATCCACCCTCGTTATTTTGGGGAAATTTGTCACCCTTGTGGGCTTTACCATTGCAAACACCACATGCCAAAAGCAAATTAGACCACGAATAAGTCAATTTAGGAAACGAAGTAACTACGCAAAGCGACGTTCAATATTGATTTGGGACGATAGTGTTCAATATGTCCATAGTCTATATGCCTGATTTGACTTTCACAATAAGCACATTTGCCATGAAACATTTTGACTAAACAATCTTTTATCTGTTTATGTTGATACTTTGACTCGGCTGTTTTACGATCTTTTTTTGTTTGAGCCGCAAGTAGTATCTCGGTCCATTCTTTTGCCTTTTGTACCAAAATAGGTGGTTTATCAGAGCGCTTTACTTTAATCATTTTAAAGTCTTATTCAGAAAATCCTCTATTCTAGCATCAAGTGAATCGGGCTCGCCCCCAAAAGGAAGAGCCATTTGTATAATTGGGAGAATTTCCTCCTTTAACACCTTATCCTCTTTTGGAGTACGTCGCTTTTTTCGCATCAGAGCATCATATCTATCAATGGTTGCCTGTGTTTGTGGAGAAAACGGTGACACTAAATCAAAAGCTTCACTTTGTAAAATACGATCAACATTCAATGATGCAATGTTTTCGACTTTTGTAACGAACGTTTCTCCCTCGTGAAAAACAAAACGATAACTCAATGCATCGATACCAGCACCAGCAGCAACTAAGGGGCTATGCGTTGCGACAAAAAATTGTAAATTAGGAAATTGCTCCCGCAACCTGACAGCAATATCACGTTGCCAGATCGGATGTAGATGAATATCTAATTCATCAATCAGAACAACGCCTTGTTCAGCCAAGGGATCATCACTCTCAGGAAAAGCGAGTAACAATCGCCAGACTAAATCACCTGTCAAAGCCAACACACTGCGATAACCATCACTCAAAGCGATGGTTGGCACTTGATGTCCAGCAATATCAAATAAAATACGTCCTTCTGGGGTAACAGAATCAAATTTAACGCCTTGAGGTAATACCTTATTGATAGCCACTATCCCTAATTCCTTTTGGCGTTTAGCTTCGCTATCATTGCTTTTAGCAATACGATAATCAAGGTAAACCATCCAGCGTTCAAAAGCGGCTAAAGGTTGATCCTCATCAAATTGCGTGATGAAATTATTAAACCGCGCTGGGGGTTCTAAGGAAGGGATAATAATCTGATGAGATCGTGTTAAACGGCGAAATGCCCCATAACCGACAGCAAACCAGCCTTTGCCCTTTGAAGTCAACGCATTTTGGCGCAGCCATGTTAAACGTCTTTCCTCATTTTCAACGATAGTCGGTTCGGTGAATTGCTTACCTCGTATCTTGACGGGTTGGCTGCCTGTCATAAAATAACTGTATCCAAAAGCACGATCCACTGTCTTTTCGCCACCAAATTTACCCGGATCATTATCACCTTGGTGAAGACGGATGGAGATTTTACCCACTTGTTCTTCATGACGAACCCAACCAAGCGGACGTGTCAATTGTTGGGCACCTTCTGGTCCTGCTAACAGTAAGCCTAAGGCTTGTAGCGCAGTACTTTTCCCTCCACCGTTTTCACCTAAAAAAGTGATCCAGTGATAGGGTTGTTCTTTTTTAGAGAATTTAATGGCCGCTTTTTCAAAGCAGCGAATATTTTCTAATGTTAATTCTTCTACCCACATGTTCAGTTATCAGTTATCAGTTAAAAGGAAATCGCTCCAAAAAAATTTTGTTTCGGGAATGAGCGGAGCGATTTCCCGAAACTCGCTAAACCAACATTTTTCTCGTTCCCTTAGCGAAGCGCACTCTCTTATACACAAGTCCATTTGTTGTTTTTCAAGTACTTAAATAGTTGTGTCTAAGAGAGTGGAGTGCGCTCTGCGTGGGAACGAGGAAACAATAAATTCCAATACCCTACAAATTCTTAATTTCTCTCAAATATCCAATTTTTTCCAAGCTCACACCCGTGGCAGCACTTATCTGTTCATCTGTAAAACTACCGAGGCTCAACATCCTACCGGCAACTTTTTCAGTCTCTGTCAGTTTCAAGTCATCAGCCATCAGGAGACGACTCGGAGCCGGAAAGTGGGTACAAACAATATAAGTATAGATTTGCCGACTCTTGATCTCATCTTCAAAATAGAGTTCATCTTCATCAGTATGTAGATTGCTAAACACCACATAATAACCCTCATCCAAACCTTCAGACTTGAGATATTCAGCCAACTGTCCTTTACCCTTTTTAAATCGGGTATTATCGCTAAAAATTTTGGTTTCAATAATATAGCGACGATTTTTATAAACAATTAAAATATCCGTTCGTCCAGCACCAGAAGGAACCTCAATAAAAGTCTGTCCATCTAGGGCTTCAATAAAAAAATTAATAAAACCATCCAAGGAATAATGCCAAGCTGCCTCTTTCAGTTTTTCGGTATCAAAAGCTTTGAACCCACGTCTCCGCACATATTGCCGGTATTTATTGAGAATGGCATGAATATTTAAGTCTCCCTCTTTTAGATACTCATCAAAGCTCTCATTGACTTTGAGTCCATAATGTCTCGTTTCCCCATTGGATACTGGACGAAATGCCGTAAGAATGCACTTACTATATAACGGCACCAATATACCCACATAACCATCTATGTTATCTATGACACCATGAGCCTGCAAATAAGCAATGTCTTCAACATAGACATTGAATTTGATGGGCTGTTCACCAAATAGCAAACGGCACATAAACGCCTTTTTCTCTTCAGCCTTTTGGACAATATTCAAGATGTTTTTATTATGTTTTAACATTAAGAAATCATTCAATGTCAATAAAAAATCATCCATTGTCACAGTGCGATTGTTGGCGACTTTTTGCAGCGTCTGTACGATAAGCCCACAAACGAGTCCAGGTTGACCCTTGGTATTATCATAAATGGCCTTTATTACCCCATCTTCAAATTGTTGGCCAGATTCTACCACATATTGTTCAATCAACAGATTGACTTCTGCTGGCGTAAAATAGGAAATGTTTAACTCTTCTGCCACATTGAAGGGTGATGCACTGGACATAACGAGAACTGAGATTGTACTCACGCCGACAAGGATCAGGGAATGGAGGGCATGGTCTTTTTTTTGATGATACATTTGCCGAAAGGCGTGCATTATCTCACTTAAAACCGCATCAGGTATGCCCTCAAATTCATCTATCACAAGAACGATAGATTTTTGCTGAATATCTTCAAAAAATGTTCTCAGCCCAACCTGATTTGTAATGGTATATTCAGATTTAATCTGATGTTTTGCTAACCCTTTATGGAGTTGGTTATTTAAATCTTGGTAAAAGACATCTTTTGTCACAGTCTTCAAACTTTCAAAACTAATCCAAATCGGGGTAAAACCTTCTTCCTTAACAGTCTCAAGTAAGAGTTGAAAATAGGTCGTTTTTCCAGTTTGTCTGGGTGCAAAAAGGGTAAAATATCGTCCTTTTCGCACTTTTTCTTGGCCTTTTTCAATCAATGCTTCACGCATTACGGTATAATGTAGTGCTGGATTACACGGTCCTGAAGTGTTAAATTCTCGCATGAAAATGGTCTCCTTTGTAATTAAGCTAAGTTGAATTATCTCTAACGCTCAGGAGTCCAAGATTTATCTTGGACGATCATTCGATTCTGCGAGTTCAAGCAAAGTAATACAGCTATGTCTTGATAGAGTGGGGAAGTTATCTTTGAATTTTTATTCATAAGTTCAAAAATAAGTTTTTTATCTTGGTTAATTTATTTTCCAACTTATTAGGAATATCATCCATTAACTCTTTAAAATAAAACTCCACCCAAAGCCCATTATCAAACCTAAACTTGGGTGTAATTCCATTAAACTTTTCTGATTCAGATATAATTTTATCTATCCCCCTTCCCCAAGATTCTATCAATCCTGCGAAAAAAAATACATTGGCAATAGCAGGATTATAAGGTTTTGACGAGTGTTTCTGTGTTAAAGTCTCCACAGTCCAATCTTTAGGCAACTCTCCCACATTCCAAATGAGGAGCTTATTGTCATAAATACTTATCTGTATAGGCGTTAATTCTCCATAATCTTTATGAACAATGGCATTGGTAAGTGCTTCTCTAAAAGCCAGTTGGGAGATAGGAAAATTTTCAACCCTTTGAATACCATCATAGCTAATATATGCTTTTAGATATTTTGTAAAAATCAAATCCATAGTCTTGTCAACTTGTTCCAAGAGATTACCATTAACCCTATCTTGATAAATCAATTCGTTATCTGTTTTAAAATATCCTATTTTGATATAAGAACCTGTTATATATTTTTCACAATCCTTACCAAAAAGCAAAAGAGAGGCTCTTTTCAGATAATCTCCATCTTTAAGATGAAGTTTCTCTATTATTACCTCATCACTTTCATCTAAAACATCAGCTTCAACTCTTTTGTTTTTAATCGCTTTCTGCTTAAAAATATCAATAGCTCTACTATCCAAATCCTCTACACTCACATAAGGCACAGGTACGCCATCCCACTTTTTACCTTGCTTTGCTAGTAAAAACTTATCTAGTGAGGCACCTTTTAGCTCTTGTTTGCTACTTCCTGTTCTTATCATTCTCTACCAGCCTCTTTAAATCAACGATAACTCCTAAAAGATCTCTTACTTTATTGGGTATATCTTCGAGCAATTTTTTCGCATTATCAATACCAACAACATGACTACTATCATCTACACCAATATAAATCTTACCGCCTTTTGCATTAGCAAAACCACAAATCCATTTAATATATTCATCTCGCCAAGACTCTTTGAATTCTATGTCTTGGTTTTCTTGTTTAGAAAGCATTTTTATTACCTCTGTTGTTCCTAATGTTTATTGGTGTTCATTATATCACCAGTCTTAAATTCAATGCCAGTATGATAAACCGATTTTATGTAGGGTGTTTGCTAAGTTTTTGCTGCCCACCAGCCCCGAACGGTGGGCAAAAATTAACTTAATGGCATTGAGTCTTAAATTACGCTTCACTATGAGTCAAATTCTCTAAATGTCTGGCGGATAAGCCACCATAAACCTCCAAAATTTCGTCAAATAAAGTCTCAACATCATGATCAAACTCATCGCGCCCAAGATAAATCTTGGACTCCTACGCCCAAGATAAATCTTGGACTCCTACGCCATCTGCTTTTATTTCAAATACTTAAATACTTATGTATAAGAGAGTGCGCTCCGCGTCCTGCTACGACAAATGTTTACCAGCCGCGATAGCCGCCCCAATAATGCCGGCTTGATTGAGCATCTGAGCGGGCACAATATCAGCGCGGGTATTTAGCAAATGTAAAAACTTTTCATGTTTTCGACTCACGCCGCCCCCAATAATAAACAAATCTGGCCAAAACAAACCCTCCATACGCGCTAAAAATTCATTCACTCGCCATGCCCAGGCTTTCCATTTCAACCCTTCGTCGGTGCGATTACGGGCGGAGGCGCGATGCTCTGCGTCTTTGCAACGGATTTCCATGTGACCAAATTCGGTGTTAGGCACTAATCGCCCATCGACAAAAATCGCACTACCAATACCTGTCCCAAAGGTGTGCAAAATCACAACACCATCACGTCCCTTACCCGCTCCCAATTCCATTTCGGCAAAGCCAGCCGCGTCGGCATCATTTAATAATAAAACAGGGCAATCCGTTTTAGCTTTAATCAATTCCTCACCATTGGTGCCAATCCAAGATGGATCAACATTAGCGGCTGTGTGAACGACACCATTTTTGATAACGGCTGGAAAAGTACAACCAATTGGTCCATGCCAGTTAAAATGTTGCGCGATCTCGGCGACTACAGATGCCACCGCGTCTGGCACTGAGGGCGCTGGGGTGGGGATACGATGACGCTCTGCGGTGAGTTCGCCGGTTTCAATGTTGACGGGTGCCCCTTTGATGCCCGAGCCGCCTATGTCAATGCCTAAAATTTCCATTGTTGTTGTCGTTTATGGTTGGTTTGATGAAAAAATGCGAAAAAAGTGTATCACAAATTTAGGCTCGCCCAAGATAAATCTTGGACTCCTTTTATACCAAATTTTTCTCGTTCCCTTTACGACGTTTCAATGCCATTAAGCCTGCAACTCTAGCACCTCCACATTATCAAGATTGATCCTTTGTCGGACTTGCCAAAGATTATAATTATCTTGCATAATTAACCAGCTTTCTGGTGTTCGTCCTAATGTTTTGGAGAGCCGTAATGCCATTTCTGGGCTTATATTGCTTTGTCCTTTAATTAGTCTATTAAAGGTGGAGGGTGAAACTTTTAGCTTGCTAGCTATCATACGATAGCTAATATCATAAGGTTTAAGATAAACTTCAAAAATAAATTCACCCGGATGAGGTGGGTTGTACATTCTCATTAGTGATAATCCTCATAATTGACAAGATAGGCATTTCCAGCTTCAAATTTGAAAACCATACGCCAATTTTTGCTGACATCAATTGTCCATAATCCCTTTCTATTTCCTTTTAGGGGATGGAGTCTAAATCCAGGCAAATCCATATCTTCGATGCAGGTTGCCGTATTTAATGCTGTTAGCCGGATTCGCAATTTTTGTTTATGGCTACTTAAAATACCTGCCGTGCTGCCATTTTCGTAAAATTGCTTCAATCCTTTATGCTTGAAACTTTTAATCATAGTTATAATTATAGACTATGCGCGACACTTTTATGTGGATAAACCAAGAAAAAAATTCAATCTCATAGGTGATAGGGGCGAATAAATGTTGGACTTACCGGAGTCAGTCCAACCTACGTGCTAAACCTTCAATTTGCGGCTCTTCTTGGGAGCGGGTTGCCTGCTATTCAGGACTACCAGAAATTTGCAGCACCGCGAATTGATTTCTGGTATGAAAATCCACAAGGCTGTGACTCGGCAAAAACAAGCTTTGTGTTATTGATATATATCTGTATTTCAAATTCGCAACGATGGTGGTAGCCTTCCGCTAAATTTAATTCTTCGTATGGCATAAATAGCTGAAGATCATTGTAACGTGTACTGTCATAAGGTGGGGTAAAACCTTTCTCAACGACAGCTTGACCATTTGTCGTCATGAAGTCATCATTAACACCGCCTATTATTTTCCCACCTTTAAACGAAAAATAGGCTGCTATGCAACAACGAACCCCTTTTAAATTACCCACAGTAAAGTTTACATGAATTTTCATCCATTTTTCGTCATCTTCATAGATGTTGTGCTCTTGCCACACTTTCTCAATCTTGCCTTGAACATCATGGACATCCAATAAATGGCGTTCCAGATTGTTAGCCTTAACTAAAACCTGACAAATTGGACATTTTGGACCATGTTTCTTTGGTTTTTGCGGATATTTTTGATTGGCGTTTTCAATTCCTCCTTGAATATTATGGACTTTCCGTAAATGGCGATCCATATTGTTAGCCTTGACTGAAGCCTGACAAATTGGGCACTTTTGAACCTGTTTATTTGGCTGAGACTTCTGATTGGGATTCATCTGTTTGCCCTTATTGCCTTGGGCTTTGTCCCAAGTCTTATTGGTACCACTTGTTCCCTCGTTTGGGTTCTTGATATCTGCTTGATGATTTTTTATATATTTTTTAGACATTTAAATCTCATTCTCGCTAAATGAGTACAACTAATTGAGAAATAAACGAACCTCGGGTAACGAAGTAAACGAAGTAACGAAGTAATTAAAAACAACATGCATCAATTCCTAGTCATTCAATTCGTTTATTTCCTAATTAGTTGTACGGCATAAAATGTCTCTCAACTGAAAATTGGTATTAGATGTGTTATCATTTAATAAAGCGGCCAAAATAGTGGCGTTTCACCCAAAAATTTTCAGAGATAAACCAAGTTTTATTCTCGTTCCCTTAGCGAAGCGCACTCACTTAGACATAAGTATATAAGCACTTGAAATAAAAATATATTTGTAGGGTGCGTCCTACGCACCGCATTGAGCGTCAGGGTGCGTAGGACGCACCCTACAAAATATCGTAAATGGACTTGTGTCGGCTCGATAAGCGCGAGGCAAAGGAAACGAAGTAACGAAACTTCGTTCCGATCATGCCTTCAAGGTTTCCACAATTTAAGACTACCATCCATGCCACCAGAGGCTAAAATATTTCCATTGGGACAAAAAGCGGTAGCGGATACTTCACCCGTTTGCAAAGTATAGGCATCATTACTATTTATATCCCATAATACAATGCTCTCATCCTTATCTATTAAAACCGCAAGAACTTGACGATTGCCAAGTAAAACATATCTCCGCCAAATATTCAATCCATAATGTTCTTGCATGAGTGCGATGACATCAACCCAATCCATCTCTTCAATAGCAAAGCTGCGTGAAATTTCACCCGTCTTGGTATCCCATAAGTTGAAAAATTCCTTTCCATTTGTATCCGTCTCTTGTGACGCCAGCCTATCTCAATGCCATTAAGTTAAGAAATCTTGTAGGGTGGGTAGAGCGAGAGCGAAACCCACCATTGTTATAAATTTCAACGATTTGGTGGGTGCAGCGGGCAACCACAAGGGATTGCCCCTACCCACCCGACAAAAAAGCTTAACTTAATGGCATTGCAGCCTATCTCCATCTTTATTAAAAGCAATAGAAACGCTGCGATGTTTCCTTGGTATCGTCAATATTTTATGACCAGACTTGACATCCCATAATGTGATATTTCCCGGTACCTGATTGCTTGAAGAGGCAAGAATACGCCCATCTGAATTGAAAGCCAACTGAGCGGCAAAAATATTTTTTCCTTTTAAAGTACGCACTTGTTGCCCTGTATTGACATCCCAAAATTTGATCGTATTGCCCTCTCCGCCTGATACTAAAGTAGTGCCATCGGGACTGAATGCGACAGAATTATGCTCTCGATGCCCTTTGACAGAAAAAGTGTGTAGTAACTGAGCGGTGTTGACATCCCACAATTTAACAGTTTCATCCAAACTCACTGATGCAAGGAGACTGCCATTGGGGCTAAATCTTATATCTAACACCCCATCGACAAAAATCGCACTACCAATACCTGTCCCAAAGGTGTGCAAAATCACAACACCATCACGTCCCTTACC
>JSZA02000467.1 GCA_000785145.2 Candidatus Thiomargarita nelsonii | reverse complement strand
ACTAACGTTCTTCTTCGTATTTTGCTTGATGATAAACAACAACCAGAACAAGTCAAAGCGGCACGACAATTAGCGCTGACTGCAAAAAAACTCTATGTTCCACAAATCGTACAAGTGGAAAGTGTTTGGGTGATGCAATGCGCTTATAAATTGAAAAAGTCTGTCATTATTAAGTGAACGTTCATCATCATCATTGAGGTCAACAAATCACGAGCGCGAATAAAACTCAAATCTTTGGCCAATGTCAGTCAAACCTGACAAATGGCTTGATTTGGTAGGTTTTGAACTGTGAGGGCGGTTTAGCACAAAAATCACCGTTCAAAGGCTCATCAACTGAAATGCACAGCTCAAACAAGACATTCAGAGGAAAAAGTTGTCCCGCATTAGTTGTACTAACTCTAGGATAAAAAAATCTGTTTATGTCTCAAACCGCATTAAAATACGATATTGAAGTCACCCAAAGTGGGCGAGTGGAATTGCCAGTACCTTTTCAAATTGGCGCACATCTTACAGTTTTTGTGATTTCAGAACAACCAAGCGACAACTTTGATGAGCTTTTGGCAGCGTCCCAAAGTCGTCTTGACTTTTGGGATAATCCTTTTGATGATGAGGATTGGAATCATGTAGAAACAAGGCGATATTGTGTTAATTCCAGTCCCATTCACTGATTTATCTTCACAAAGAAAACGACCAGTGATTGTTATTTCTAATAACACCTATAATCATAAAACCACAGATTGAGTCGTTGTAGCGATGACTTCTAATCCCGTTGAAATTCGCGTCGATAAAATTTATACTTTATCTCAATCTATTGTGTTCAAGAAGTTTGGACAGGTTAATGTCAATGTTCTCAACAGAATTCGCAGTCTGTTACAAAATTTAAGCACAGCCATGTAAAAACGTTGTCACTCTACTTATCAAAAACTCAAAGGCTCATCAGGCTCATCAACTGAAATCGCCGTTTAATACTGATAACTGATAACCCAATGTTTTAAGAATCATCATTGAGGTGAACAAATCACGAGCACAGCTCAAATAATATATTCAGAGGAAAAAGTTTTCGCGCGCGAAAACTTTTTCCTCTGAAGTTGTTATACATTCGCTGTACTATGCAGTGTGCTTTGCCCATGTTTTCATCTAGGAGTAAACCAATGTCTACTAAACAAGTTCAAGACTTAAGAAAAAACTTTAACTCGCTGAGTACTCTGGAAAAATTGGATTTTATTGCACAATTAACTCGTGCTGTTGAACACGATTTGAAACCCGCCCGTTCATGGAGTGAAATTCGGGGGGCACTTCCTTATCCGGCATTTGGGGAAGATGCTCTGCTCAAGAATGGGTATCGCGTACACGACGAGAAGGGGATGAATGTCGTGAACGAGCAATAAGAGGTGAGCTAGTACATGAAAATTGAAAACGCTTTTGACGGTAACACAGGACAAGAAGCTAGATGCTCTACAGCTTGCAGTGGCACTACAAAGCAATTGCGACGCACTTTTAACTAACGATATTGTATTTAAGCGTGTCAATGAGTTACGCATCATAATCTTAGGTGAATTAGAATTGTGATTTTTCAAAAACTTAACCACAAACTATCGGAAAAAAAGAAAATAAGTTGATAACTGATAACTGATAACCAAAGAGGTTTTCAAAAATGGCAGCAACAGATAGCCCCCTAAAACGATTGGTCACGACTTTTATTAATGATTTTGCGGAGTGGCTGCTTAAAAGTGAAGTGGCATTTGTCACTCCACAGAATATTGAATTACATGCCCATTCAATTTCAGGGGCGGCGCACCGACATCCCGATGCCTTTACGTGAATTGGATTCACTTTCACGTTTAGCACTCAAATTTCGTGATTTAGAAATATATAGTG
>JSZA02000466.1 GCA_000785145.2 Candidatus Thiomargarita nelsonii | reverse complement strand
GCGCCAGTTGATTTACAACGACTTTCTAAAATTGGACGGCATCCCTAAAGCAGTATTCAATTATAAACTGGGCAATCGCTCCGCCCTTGAATGGGTAATCGAACAATATCGCGTCAAAGTCGATAAAAGAAGCGGCATTGTCAATGATCCTAACCGTGAAGAGGATGAGAGTTATATTCTGGAATTGGTGAAAAAGATTATCACGGTGAGCTTGGAGACGATTAAAGTGGTTGACGGGTTGCCTAGTGACTTTTAGGAGTCCAAGATTTATCTTGGGCGCCTTTAAATCTAGGCTTGGTTTTTAAAAAAACAGGAGAGAGAAAATAATGACGACTGCCGATATGGTTTACCAACAGGTCCAAACAATGCATGAACGCTTAGCCCAAGAAGTTCTGGATTTCGCAGAATACTTAGCCTTCAAGCGGCAATCAAAAACAACACCAAGCAAAACGGCACCTAACAGCTTACTAAAATTACTTGAAGAATGTCCAGTAGGAACTCGTACTTCAGAAGATATTGACAAAGAATTTCAAGCACTCCGTGATGAATCAATGCCATTAAGTTAAGCATAAATGCGTTTTTTTTGTAGGGTGGGTAGAGCGGTTCGAAACCCACCAACTCGTTGAAATTTTTAACAATGGTGGGTTTCGCTCTCGCTCTACCCACCCTACAAAAAAACCTTAACTTAATGGCATTGCCGTGATGAATGGGAGACTAAATAATGCTATTTTTTGATGTAGATGATTTTGTGACTGGAGACAAGCGTTTTTGTTCTATTCAAGAATTGCCGGTGACATTAGTCTAAATATGAGGCAAGCATTCGATGTACTCCACTAAACAAAAGTGATTGACAGGTTGCCTAGTGACTTTTTGTCGCGGTGATTTTAACTGTGAGGAAACAACATGACAACATTACAAGCCTTAAACAGCTCCCGTTCTCAAGAGAACTCCAACCAAAATTTACGCAGGATCTTCGTTTCTGAAGCCGAATACTGGGAAAAATACTATAATGGTCCTAATGTGGTTTACGAGTGGAATAATGGTTATTTGGAGGAAAAAGCGGTGTCTGATGTCTTAACGATTTTAATGTACAAATGGTTTTTTGAACTATTAGAACATTATTTGAGAACGAATCCCATTGCCCAATCGGTTTTATTGGAAATGGGATTTCGTTTCACGCTATCGGGAAAAAACGAAGTGCGTCGCCCCGACTTGGGAGTGGTACTCAATGATAATCCCATACCGCTTTTGCCCCATGATAAAAGTTACCACGGTATTTATGACATGTGCATAGAAGCCCTTTCGGACTCAACGACTGAAATTATGGAACGGGATACCATCACGAAAAAGACTGAATATGCACAAGCTGGGGTTAAGGAATATTATATTTTGGATAGCCACAGAGAGCGTACTCAATTTTTCCGTTTGAACAAAGCGCGGCGCATTTATACACCCATCAAGCCACTCAAAGGGGGCATTATTAAATCGAAGGTATTACCCGGTTTTCAATTTCGGCTTGAAGATTTGTTCAACAAACCGTCTCCTGATGAGATGATTAATGACAAAGTTTATCAAGATTTTGTCTTGCCAGCTTATGCTAAAGCGAATCAACGTGCCGAACTACTGGCAGCGAGATTGCGAGCATTAGGTGTCGATCCCGATAAAATTCACTAACAAGCCTCTGTCGCGTTAAATTATAATTGATTAATATTTCTAAGAACGTCTAAAACTTCCGTGATTTATTAAGTTTAATATTACAGCGTCAATGACATCTTAACGTCGATCAAGAAATCCGATTTTTAAAAAAAATCGGATTTCTAAGTTGGCAGTTCAATCAGTGTTGGCAAAAAACATGTTTAAAATCACCCCAAAACAAAAACACCTCCAAGCCTACT
>JSZA02000475.1 GCA_000785145.2 Candidatus Thiomargarita nelsonii | reverse complement strand
GCACCAGATCACCACGATTAATCTACAGCGACATCAAGGCGGTGCGTAGGACGCACCCTACAGATCAATGCCATTAAGTATCGCGAAAATTCCATACATGTAGGGTGGATTAAGCTGTGCGTATCCACCTGATTAATATATAAGTTTTGGTGGATACGCTGGAGCGATATCCACCCTACATGAGCTTAACTTAATGGCATTGATGCTTACCTACGATCAATGTAGTTGATTTTGACTTATCCTTGGAAGTTCAGTGCGTAACATGAGTTAACAGAATAAAAACAAAATAAGCCAAACTCTACAAAAAAAATATTCTGAAAATTATTTAATTACTTCGTTTCTGCAAATCCTGATTCAGACATTATGAGTAAACTTGACAGTTAGGCACTGCTTTTTTAAATTGGTCTATTTCTGAACGACTAAAGAAAGTTTTTTGGCGCAGTGGATTATAACTGCAATCCAATGTCTGCAAATTCGTCAATGCGCTTAGTGGTTCTAAGCTGGCGAGGTTTCCTTTATTATTCCACTTACCACTAAAAGCCAATATCTGCAAATTAACGATTTCCACTAATTCATCGTCACTCGGCTCATTCTCAATCTTAATGGCTTTCTTGAAAACCTTTTTCCAATCGTCATCTAATTGATTCCACCACTCCCTCATTTGGACAATACGAGCTTGCCCTGATTGAATAGGTTTTTCAACTGGTTTGGGTGAAGGCTGGATTGGTTCATATTTTGCTGGCTCTGCTTGAGATAACAAACCCTCCAATCGCTTCATCAAACATCAAGCCGTTTTTCAGGCTCAATCTCCACACAATCACACAACAAATAAAACAATTCCGGCGCCGAAGCCAAACGTTTTGGATGCAACGTCTGTGGACTTTCGCCCGTCAACAAACGATACAAAGTTTTCCCAAACGCATACACATCACTTTTAGCACTCGGTTTACCATAGCGCGTCACCCCTTGTTGTTCCGGTGGCGCATAATCCATCGTACCAAACACCGCGCTTGCGCTAACAGACTTAACCCAGATTGACTGCGCTTAGACATTTATTGCCCTAACGACGGTGCCACTTTCGCTAATCCGAAATCGATGATTTTCACCAATATCTTATTATCTTGCTGCTGTAACAAAATATTAAGTACTGAACCATAAATTATCGGATATTTTGGAGTCCAAAGCTTTAGCTTTGGAAGTGAGAAAAAACAACAGTCCTTACGCTGCCGCTTTGGACTCCAAAATGCTGGAAAAGTTGTGGTTCAGTACTTAGCGGGTTTTAAATCTAAATGGAAAATCCCTTTCTCATGCGCGAGTTGTAAACCTTTTGCAATCTGTAAACCCACCGCAATACCGGTTTGCACATCCAATTTGCCGTGTTCAACTAACCACTTTTCGCCAACATAGCGGGCACGCTTTTCAAGATACGCTCATATTTTGACTTGCGGCGCGTCAACAAATCGTCGCGGATTTAGATGTGGCAGGTTGATATAAAACCCCATATTTTTATTGACATCGAAAATTTTTTGGACTACTATATTGAGTAGGAATTTTACACGATGGGGAGTAAATATTGCCTTCAAAAAGATTTTCGGTAACAAAAAAAAGAAAGAGATTCTCATTTCTTTTTTGAATGCGGTGTTAGATTTAAAAGGCGTCAAAGAAATTCAGACGCTTGAGATTTTAAATCCTTATCAAATTCCGCATGTCGTCGATTTAAAAGAAAGTAGCTTGGATGTGCGAGCGGTTGATAAACGCGGTGTCACTTTTATTGTCGAAATGCAGGTTGAACGTAAACCATTTTTACGGCAACGTTTTACTTTTTATGTCGCCAAAGCGTATTCGTCACAAATTGAAAAGGCGGTGGATTATCCTAAGTTAAACAAAGTCATTTTCATTGGCGTGTTTGATTTTAAAGAATTC
>JSZA02000012.1 GCA_000785145.2 Candidatus Thiomargarita nelsonii | reverse complement strand
TGTCACTTGCAGGAGCGCAAGAGGAGTGTGCAAACACTTAGCGACAGCATCGGGTAGGATAGAGTGGGAAGCTAATGCCAGTAGAAACCGACTAAGGGGGAAACTGGATATGCCGATTCACTCTCGGAATAATTGTGTTATAAATTCAATTGAACAAATGCTGGGCAACCAGCTAAAAACGAATAGGTATTCCCTAGAATTATGAATATACTTTGGCAACACCCGAAACCTGAGTGGATTCCCGTGTCTCACTTTGGCAGATTGAGATACGAGAGTATCGAAACTGTCATGGCTAAGTGGGATTGGGATAAACTCGTCTGGGGCAAGGTGCGTCGGCTTGTATTCAATTTGCAAAAGAGAATTTATAAAGCTACGAAATCAGGTAGGTACAGAAAAGCACGAAGCTTAATGTATCTATTGCAAAACTCGTACTATGCGACGTTATTAGCAGTGCGTACCGTAACAACGGAAAACTTCAGAGGTAAATGTTTTTGCGCGCGCGCAAAAACATTTACCTCTGAAGGGAAACGCACAGCAGGAGTAGATAGAGTTAAAGCCAATACGCCTAAAAGAAAGATGGCTTTAGTAAAAGATATGTTAGATACAATCCAATCTGGTTGGGACAAATAGTGACCTATATCGCCAAAGAGAATATATATTCCGAAAGCTTCAGAGGTAAATGTTTTTGCGCGCGCGCAAAAACATTTACCTCTGAAGGAAAACTTAGACCCTTGGGGATTCCAACCATTAAGGATAGGGCAATGCAAGCAGTCACTAAAATTGCGCTTGAACCGTTTTATGAGGCGAAGTTTGAGTCATGTAGTTATGGCTTCAGACCAGCTATGGGGTGCCATGATGCAATTGATAAAATAACGGCATCTCTACTGAAAAAACAAAAATGGGTTCTGGATGCAGATATAAAAGGTTGTTTTGATAACATTGACCACAAATTTCTAGCATCGCAAATTGATGCAGAGGCAAAAGTTTTCGCGCGCGAAAACTTTTGCCTCTGCAACATTGGAGACCAATAGTCAAACGATGGTTAAAAGCTGGTTATATGGAGAAATCCAACTATAATCAGACTAATATGGGAACGCCTCAAGGTGGGACTATATCGCCATTATTAGCTAATATAGCACTTGACCAAATGGAGACAGACCTAATTGAACACCTACGCTCCTTAAAAGGATGGAAAACTAAAATCGGTAGAACAAAGGTAAGTATGACAGAAAACAAGAAATCGGGAAAAAAATACAAAACTAGGGTACATTTATACATTGACCTAGTTAGGTATGCCGATGACTTTGTTGTACTCCATGAGGATAAAGAGGTTATTGAGGAATCCAAAAGATATATAGGCAAATGGCTTGAAATTAGAGGTTTAACTCTATCTGAAGAAAAAACCAAGATTGTTCATTCGACTGAAGGAGTTGATTTTCTAGGCCATCACATTAGGCATTACGAAAATCGGATTAAGGGGACGTATAAGCTAAAATTATTAAATGGTACCCCTACTGAACAACGAAGGGCTAAAGCAACGCATGTATTACGAGTTGAACCAACCAAAGAAAAGATAAAAGGTCACTATCGAGTGATTGGTGATACTATCTGGAAATTAAAGGCAGTAACTCCAGTGCAATTAATTGCAATACTCCAACCCAAAATATCGGGATGGGCAAACTACTATAGGACAGTGCATTCAAATGAGGCATTCAGCAAACTTGACCACTTACTGTGGAAAAGACTATATCAATGGGCGCGACGTAGGCATCCAAAGAAAGGCAAACGCTGGGTAGTTGACAAGTATTTTGCTACTGTTAATGGTAGAAAGTGGACTTTTGCAGAGATTAAAGGTAAAGGAAAAGATAGAACCATTGTTAAATTTCTCAAAGGTTATTCCAAGCACAAAGAAAGAACGGGGAGTTATGCTAGAGTTGGTTACGATAGGTCATACTATGACGGTGACACCGCCTACTGGGCGGAAAGGCTTTCCAAAGGCTATGGCAACATCACACCGTCTAAAGCGAAAATGCTAAAAAGACAAGATGGGATTTGTCCAGTATGCAAATGTAGATTTGGCAACGAAGACTTGCCAGAAGCACATCATATTCACCCACGCCATTTAGGAGGTGAGGATAAATACACGAACTTAGTGCTGGTTCATCTACATTGTCATGACAAAATCCATCGGGAGAATCCAGGTATCAAAGGCAAAACGGTTAGCCAGACTAGCCCAGAATTACAAGGGTTATTAAACAATGGTATGGCTCCTGCTTTTCAAGCAGAAGGTCTGAAACCGCCCACGAGTACCAACACGGTGCTTAGTCTCGGAGGAGGCGCAGGAAGAATAATTACACCTGCATCGGACATTAAACCACCTACTGATACCTCTACTGTACTTAGAACCGGAAAAGGGGCAGGAATAATAACACCTGCATCGGGTGATGACAAAGGACCAATTTGAAATCATTCAAGTAGCTAGGCGATTTACTATAAAGTTCTTGGAGTAAATTGAATCGAGGGGAAACCCTCCAATTAATGAGAGAAGTTATTGAAATACATTCTACTTAGCAAAATGGATTACGCTAATCCGAGGAGCCGGATGAGTTTGAAAGTCTCAAGTCCGGTTTTGCAGACTGGCTTTGTGAGGTGTATCCCAGACTCTTGCCAACATGGGGGATAAAGGGAGTGACTTACATCGCCAAGTTCAACTGATACCAAAATAGTAGAGAATGATTGGGGCATTCCTGAACCGATTAATGCCATTAAATGTCCTGATGATACAATTGATATGATTTTAATTCCCTTATTATGTTTTGATAAGCAAGGTTTTAGAGTGGGGTATGGTAAGGGTTTTTATGATAGATTTTTGCCAAATTGCCGAAATGATATAATCAAAGTAGGGCTATCACTCTTTGAGTCGGTGGATAAAATCGATGATGTCAATGAATATGATGTCAGAATGGATTTTTGTGTGATGAGCGACAGGGTTTTTTTATTTAATAACTGATAATTTAAGAACTAATTATGCAACCAATGCTCAATATTGCGATACGGGCGGCACGTCGCGCCGGTACGATAATTATCCGCTCCATCGAAAAACGCCAAGATTTACATGTAGAGAGCAAAGCCAAAAACGATTTTGTGAGTGAAGTTGATAGACAAGCTGAAGCCGCTATTATTAGTATTTTGCGTAAAGCCTATCCGTCTCATGCTATTCTTGCTGAAGAAGGGGGCGCACAAAAAGGTAATGAGTATCAATGGATTATTGATCCTCTCGATGGTACGACTAATTTTTTACATGGAAATCCACAATTTAGTGTCTCTATCGCTTTAACTAAGTCTAATTATTTAGAACAGGCGGTGATTTATGATCCTTTACGTGATGAATTATATACCGCTTCACGCGGTGAAGGGGCTTTACTTAATGATCGTCGCATACGAGTGAGTGGTTTAGGCTCTTTGGATGGTGCGTTACTAGGCACTGGTTTTCCTTTTAGAATGCAAGAGCATATAGATACTTATTTGAATACTTTTAAGGCTTTGTATCCTTTTGTTTCAGATATTCGTCGCGCTGGCTCTGCGGCTTTGGATTTGGCTTATGTTGCTGCTGGACGTTTAGATGGTTTTTGGGAGTTAGGTTTAAAAAAATGGGATATGGCGGCTGGTGTTTTGTTAATTCAGGAGGCTGGGGGATTCAGTACTGATTTTGGCGGTGGAAATGATTATTTGAAAACCGGTAATATCGTGGCAGCTAGTCCAAGAATACATAAGGAAATATTGCAAACAATTCAGCCGCATTTATCTAAAGGGTTGAAAAGATAAATAAGGATGTCCAAGATAAATCTTAAATGGTTTGACTTCGTTTCGGGAAATCGTTCCTCATTCCCGAAACATCAATGGTTTTTTGTTGTTTCGGGAATTTCGCTCCGCGGATTTCCCGCAACGAAGTTAGCGTAGCTAAACCATTTAAGCTGAAAATCCCACCGGCACTTTAAACCAAAATGTGCTACCTTTATTTAAAATACTATCTACGCCTATTTGTCCGCCCATTTTTTCAGTCAACATTTTTGCAACCGCTAACCCCATACCCATTCCATCATAAAGTCGTGTTGATGATGCATCAATTTGAGAAAAAATATCAAATAGGTGTGCTTGTTTATCTTGAGCAATGCCTATGCCTGTATCACTGACTTCAAATCGTATCCACTGTTTTTTAGCTTCACGTTCAAGTGCTTGCACACGTATCATAATTTTGCCTTTTTGAGTAAATTTAATGGCGTTGTTTACTAAGTTGCTCAAAACCTTGTCAATTCCGTCACGATTTCCCTCTAAAAGTGTGTACAAGGCTGGTGCTATTTCGGTGGTAATTTGCAAATCTTTGGTTTCTAAATCTTTTAAAACTCTATCCACAAGTTGTGGTATCTGAAAATCACAAAGGATAAGTTCGTCTTCTCCTCGAAATTGTTCGGCAAAACTCAGGGCATTGGTGATGAGTGTATTTAAGTGGTGACTGGCTTTCATCACTCCCTCAACACAATCTTGTTGTTCTTCAGTCAAGAGGGTGTCTTCTGTTATAATTTCAGTCATACCTTTGATAGTTGTTAAGGGGGTGAAAAATTCGTGACTGATATTGCGTAGAAATTCTGTTTTTAATATTGAGGCTTGTTGGGCTTTTTCGTAAGAAAGTTGTAAAGCTTCTAAGAGAAATTGGATTTTTTTTGTTTGATTGCCCACTTCACTTTCTAAGTTTTGGCGTAAATGTGCAAGTTCGAGATGAGTTTGTAGTCGTGCGACGAGTTCCTCTTTTTGGAAAGGTTTGCTGATGTAGTCTAACCCCCCAGCTTGTAAGCCACGAACAATATTTTCAGTCTTGTCGAGTGCTGATAAAAATAGGATAGGAATTTTTTTTAAGATGCTATTTTGTTTCATGCGCTGACAAGTTTCGTATCCATTCCAGCCAGGCATGGCTATATCTAATAGGATGAGATCAGGTGGAGACAATTTTGCAGTCTCTAAGCCTTCTTCTCCATTTTCTGCTGATACAACACGATAATGATTGTTTGTCAAAATGGTTTCTAAGAGAATCAGATTAACCGGGTTGTCATCAATTATTAGTAGTAAAGGTTTTTCTTTCATAATGTGCTCAACTTAATCCTGTCGAACCAAATCCGTCGCGTCCATTATCTTCGAGATGCGTTACCCACTTAAATTCGACTTGGAGAATCGGCACAAAGACCATTTGGCAGAGCCGTTCTCCCTGTTGAATTGTAAAAGCTTTGTTGCTCCTGTTCCAAACGGCGATCTGAATTTCCTTTCTATAATCAGAATCAATTAATCCGACTAGATTACCTAACACGATTCCATGATGAAGCCCTAATCCAGAACGGGGTAATAAGACAGCCGCCAGATTGGGATCATGGATATTGATAGCAATGCCACTGCCAATCAGTTTCGTTTCTTGAGCTTGAATCGTCAAGGGGGCACTAATACAAGCCCGTAAGTCGATAGCTGCCGCGCCATCGGTTGAATAGCTGGGTAAGGGAATTTCTTTGCCCATTAAGGGATTTATAATGGTTGCTTCTATGGTTCGCATTATTTATATTTAATTTGGTGTTTTTGGATTCGATAACGTAAGGTGCTATAACTGATACTTAATAATTTAGCAGCTTTCGCCTTATTGCCTTGAGTTTGTGTTAAGGCATTCATAATGGTGTTTCTTTCTACTTCTTCCATATGGCTGTGAAAACCCGTTTGTTCTTGATGATTAGGCTGTGTTGCTTCTGGTAATTGCAAATCTTGATGTTTAATTATATTGTTTTCACAAAGCGTCACGGCACGTTCAAGCATATTTTCTAATTCTCGCACATTACCCGGGTAGCTATAAGCTTGTAATGATTTTATAGCTTTGTCTGATATGGTTGTTTGTTGGTGGTATTCATTTGATTTTAATTTCGTCAAAATTTTGGTGACTAAATCTGGAATATCTTCGAGACGTTCACGCAAGGGTGGAATATAGAGTTCAATGACGTTGACACGGTAAAATAAGTCTTGTCTAAATTGACCTTGTTTGACTAATTCGGCTAAATTGCGGTGCGTGGCACTGAGTATGCGGACATCTACGGGTATTTCTTTTGCCGCACCAAGCGGGCGCACTTGTTTTTCCTGAATAGCCCGCAATAGTTTGACTTGCATGTGTAAGGGTAAGTCGGCGATTTCATCAAGAAACAAGGTTCCCCCATCAGCTGTCTGAAACAGTCCTTGTTTATCTTTATGTGCAGTCGAATGCGCTCCTTTTTTGTGTCCAAAAAACTCGCTTTCCATGAGTTCTGTTGGTATAGCGCCGCAATTAACGGGTGTAAAAGCTTGCTTTGCACGAGCACCTAATGCATGGATCAGGTGTGCAACGACTTCTTTTCCGGTACCCGATTCGCCTTTAATATAGATATGCGCTTGACTGCGTGCTAATTTTTCGATTTTAGCGCGGACGGTTTGCATGGCTTCAGAGCGACCAACAAGTTTGGATAACAGAATATTTTCAGGCTCTTTTTTTTGTGGTGGTTTTGTTTGGTTTTCGGGTTTAGGCAATTGTAAGGCTGTGGTAACGAGATTGCGTAATTCTAAGAGTTTTACGGGTTTAGCAATAAAGTCAAATGCGCCAGCTTTCATGGCAGCGACAGCAGATTCAACATTGCCATGTGCTGTAATCACGATAATGGGGGTTTGATGCCCGAACGTGGTAACGAGTTCGATGCCATTGCCATCTGGTAAGCGCATATCTGTCAAACATAAGTCAAATTCGTATTCTAGCAAATATTCTTGAGCTTGAGCGAGTGTTTCTGCGGTATAACAGGTGATGCCCATCGGTTTCAAGGTCATAACCAATAATTCAAGGATATCAGGTTCGTCATCTATAACTAAGCAAAGTGGTTTTGACATTTTCAGTGTTCACTTAAAGTTCAGAAGAAAAATAAATGCGAAAACAGCATCCTAGATTGCTATTTGACGATAACTGCAAAGACGCTTGATTCGCATCGCAAATTTCTTTGGCAAGATATAGTCCTAATCCTGTTCCTTTGGATTCTGTCGTAAAAAACGGTTCAAATATTTGTGCTTTGACTTTTTCCGTCATGCCTTGACCCTGATCTTGTATATCAAGATAAGGGCGGTTTGAGTCTTCACTGACAGAAATTTTCAATTCAAGTAAAGGTGTGCCTTGGCTATAACGTAGTCCATTTTCACATAAGTTATATATTACTTGTTCTAGTTGATCAGGATCAAAACATACCATCAAGGTATGATAATCACTTTGCAAGTGTATATCAGTATTGCTTAAATATTGTAGGATTATAAATCCATCAAGGTAAGTTTGTAACCAAGCATGTAAATCAAAACATTGGGTATTGGCGGACGAACGCCGACTCAATTGCAAGACATTTTCAATAATGGTATTCACACGTTGCGAATGTTGTGCAATAATTTGAGTTAAACGATGTTCTTCTTGGGAAATGTGCGTGGATTCGGCTAATAGTTGTCCAGCATGGCTGATAGCACCCAGCGGATTGCGTATTTCATGGGCAATGCTGGCAGTTAAACGGCCTAATGAGGCTAATTTCAATCGTTGGGCACGTTGTGCGGTGAGTGTCGCATCTTCCAACAAAATCAATACGTTGGTAGTCCCCCTTTGATTCAGTTCTGTAAATGTGGCAATGAGATCGACTTCCCCTGCCTCTGGACGAAACAAAGGGGATACGGAGCGACGACTTTTTTGCCAATTTGTGAGCTGTTCGGCTAATTTTGGGGCAAGCGAACTCAAAGTCCGGTCCATCGCTTGTTCGTTTAAGCCTAAAAAACGTAGTGCCGCTTCATTAAAAAAACGAATGCGACCAACGATATCAATGACTATAATGCCTGATTGGATATGTTGCACGATTTGGGCATTGAGTTGCGCTAAATATTCCAAATGAGCACCGCGTTGTTCAGCAAGCGCTTCAGTGGCTTTAATCCGTTGTGCTAAGGTATGTGCTAAAAATGCGGTTGCAAAAAAGCTAATTCCCAGTAATCCTGCATGAGTATAATTGGTGTCTGAAAACCAATGATGAAGATCAGCGAGGCTGGCATGAAGCAGCACAGATAAACTGGCGATTGCGGCAAAGAAAAAGGCGGTTTTTCCTTCTGTGAGTAAACTCCCTCCGGCAATCACGACGACCAATAACATGCCTAAACCACTGCTCACGCCTCCACTGGCATGCATTAATAGTATAATGGCTAGTATATCTAATAAAAATTGTCCGAGTACTTGGACTTTAAAGGGTAGCCAATTTTGCTTGATGGCGAAGAAACTTATGAAAGCAAAGGCTGAATAGAGACAACCCGTGATCAAAAATAATCGCTCATCAAACGGTCCCAAATAGCTGGGTGAGATGCCGGCAAGAACTGATGCAACAAAAACCGTTGGGACCGTGAAGCGATACAGGTTGAATAGGTAAAGTGCTTTCCAATTGTTAGGTGGGCTATCGACTTGAACAAGTGTTGGAGTCATCTGGGTTGTTGTTCGGCTCGTTTATGTGCTTCACAACAATAACGCGCCTTACCTGAGTGGAGTGCCTCTTGTTCAGGAAAATATAATCCACAATGATCACAACGCACCATCATTTTATGCTCGGTTTTCCTTTCTGGTTGTAACCTTGTCTTCGATTGAGTTTGTTTTTGCTGATTTTTTTTATACCAGCGTTGTGCAAGCCACAATAGTAACCAAACTAATAATATTAGTAGTATAGATCGTATAGAAATCATAATTTCCCTCCTCCAAAATAAATTTTGGACTCCTAAATCTCAGGTTTTTTGTTTGGCCAGTTTATCCAAAATACCATTGATATATTTGTGACTTTTTTCTGCCCCAAATTTTTTGGCCAATTCCACTGCCTCATTAATTACCACTTTAAAAGGAATATTTGGGCAATAAGTCAGTTCATAACAACCTATTCGCAAAATCGTGAGTTCAACCGGATCAAGTTGGGTGAGGCTACGATCTAAAAATGGGCTAAAAGCACTATCCAATTGTTCAAGTTGTTGGGGAATGTCATGCAATAACTTTTTAAAATAAGGAATATCGACTTTACCCATTTCTTGCTCTTCTAAAAACTGTGTATTAATGAGTTGGATATCTTGTTGTGTCAGTTGCCATTGATATAGGGCTTGCAATACCCGTTGGCGGGCGGCGGAGCGAGCTTTGGGTGAAAATTTTGGTTGTTTCATAATTTGTTAAGTAAACTGACCATTTCAATGGCTGACAAGGCGGCATCTGCGCCTTTATTGCCTGCTTTTGTGCCTGCTCGTTCTATTGCTTGTTCAATGCTATCAACTGTCAATACTCCAAAAGCGATTGGAATATTCGTTTGTAGTGAGACTGTGGCAAGCCCTTTTGAACATTCGCCCGCGACGTAATCAAAATGGGGGGTGCCGCCGCGAATGACGGCGCCGATAGCAATAATCGCTGTATATTTGCCACTGGTAGCCAAACGTTGGGCGACGAGTGGCATTTCATAGGCACCTGGTATTCGCACAACTGTTATGTTGTCATCTGTCACGCCATGCCGCTTTAGTGTGTCTAATGCTCCTTCAAGCAAACTTTCTGTGACAAAACTATTAAAGCGCCCTACGACAATGGCATAGGGCGCATCACAATTGACAAAATTTCCTTCAATTATTGTACTCATAAGGCTTTTTTATTTATCATTAACGACATAATCGACGACTTCCAGTCCAAATCCTGAAAGCGCATGTATTTTTTTCGGAGCACTGAGTACTCGCATTTTGGTTACTCCCAAATCTGACAATATTTGTGCCCCCAATCCATGGGTGCGTAAATCATGTGTTGATGGTTGTGCGGGTAATTCTTCGCCTTTGTCTTGACGGCAACAATGGCGAATCTGATTAAGGAGTAGTTCTCGTTCGTCTGGTTGATGTAGTATCACTACGATGCCAGTTTCTTCTTCTGCCACTCTTCTAAGTGCGTCACGCAAAGGCCATCCACATTCTTCACGTATAGTGGCTGTCAAATCACATAAACTGTTATGAATATGCACTCGCACTAATACGGGTTCATTTGTTTGTATTTTTCCTTTGACTAAAGCAAAATGTAAGACTTGATCAATTGTGTCTTGATAGGCAAAGAGTTGAAAGTCTCCAAATTTGGTAGGCCAATCGCAATTCGCCACTCGTTCTACGGTTTTTTCATGCTCAACCCGAAAATGGATTAAATCGGCAATGGTCCCAATTTTTAAGTCATGCTGCTCAGCAAAGCTTTCTAAGTCTGGGCGACGTGCCATCGTGCCATCTTCATTGAGGATTTCTACAATGACTGCGGCTGCGTCTAGTCCTGCTAAACGTGCCAAATCACAAGCCGCCTCGGTATGCCCTGCGCGTCTGAGTACGCCGCCCTGTTGTGCCATCAATGGGAAAATATGCCCGGGTTGCACTAAGTCAGACGGTTTGGCATTGGGGGCGACAGCGGCACGAATTGTCACGGCTCTATCTGCGGCTGAAATGCCTGTCGTCACTCCTTTAGCCGCTTCAATAGAGACGGTAAAATTAGTGGTATGCGCTGCATTATTTTCGTTAACCATGAGTGGCAATTGTAGTTGTTGACAGCGTTCTTTGGTTAATGTCAGACAAATTAAGCCGCGTCCATAACGTGCCATAAAGTTTATGTCTTTGGCTTGCACCTGACTAGCTGCCATAATTAAGTCGCCTTCATTTTCTCGGTCTTCATCATCCATGAGAATAACCATTTTGCCTTGTTGAATATCTGCAATAATTTCTTTTATATTGTTTAGGGACATAGTGAGTTCGGTGTGGCAGGTGTGAAAATTATAACATATAGTTTATGGCACAATTGAATTATTCAAGTTGTTTGCCCTGTCGTATAAGGATCACCCCATTCTGTGGTGTACTTAATTTCAAAATCAATCGAGGCACCGGCTAACTTTTTTTCTATAGGTATTTGGATAATTTCAGCCCTGATATCTTGTATATCATCTATCAATTCATCCATTGTGGTGTCACAAAGTATAAGTGCTTTTTCTATGTCACCCAATAGTTCATTGCTAACGGTTGCTGGGTGTTTGTTTTTATTAATTTCTATAATGGCCTCAATTTTGAGGATCAATATCCGCTCTGTGCCACCATATCTGTTACGCTTGCGGCTTTCTGATAGTTCCCATATTGATATGCCGTGATTATGTTGAATGACGGATTCCTGACGATAAACTGGTCCAATGTTGTTATGATAACCATTGGTTGTGGTGATGGTTTTTAGTTGGGTTATCAGCCGTTCAATAATTTGTTCGCGTATCGTTTTCATCTCTTGTCCTTTGTGTTGACAAAATTCGCTTTATCAATTAACTTTCATGCCGCTCGTTTAAGATAACGATTTGTGTAAAGCATATCAAGACTGAGACTACTAAAATGGTCAGTACTACAAATTCCCTCCCAAAATCCAGCAGTGGCGATGTGCTTGATATTAATATTTGGGTCAAACGCATTACCAAAGATCGCCCGCTTGCTGTGAGGCAAACGATTATTAAGGCTTGTATTTGGGCACAGGAGGTACATCAATCCCAAACGCGGGCACCTGATGAACCTTTTATCATCCATGTCGTTAATGTTGCTAACACTTTGGCGCAATTGGGTATGGATAGTGAGGTGCTTGTTGCTGCTATTTTGCATGATATTGTTGAAGATAAACCAAAAATCATGCTTGATGAGATTAAAAAACGCTTTGGCAGTGAGGTGGCGCACTTAGTCGATGGCGTTGCCAAGATGAAATTTATTGAGGAACTCAATGATAAGTCGGATAAAACGATTAATACTCAGCACCAAATCGAAAGGCTGCGGAAAATGTTGTTGGCGATGGCTGAAGATGTGCGGGTTGTCGTTATCAAATTAGCTGATCGTTTAGATAATATGCGCGTTTTGCTTCATCATTCAGCAGATAAACAGCAACGTATGGCGCGTGAAACCTTAGATTTATTTGCTCCCCTCGCTAATCGCCTTGGTATTTGGCAAATGAAATGGGAACTTGAAGATTTATCTTTGCGTTATTTGGAGCCTGAGACGTACAAAAATTTGGCACGACTTTTAGATGAGCGTCGTATTGATAGAGAAGATTATATCGAGCAAGTGATAAAAAGCTTGTCTGAGGCACTTGCTGATGCTGGTATTAAGGCGAAAATTTCTGGCCGCCCTAAACATATTTATAGTATTTGGCGGAAGATGCAAAAAAAAGATATTGATTTTGATGAAGTTTTTGATGTACGTGCGGTGCGCGTATTGGTTAATAGTGTGACTGAATGTTATATGGCGCTGGGACTTGTTCACAATCAATGGCAACCGATTCGTTCTGAATTTGATGATTATATTGCTAAGCCGAAAAACAATAATTATCAGTCTTTGCATACGGCTGTGATAGGTCCTGATCAAAAAATTTTTGAGGTGCAAATCCGTACTCAGACGATGCATCATCATGCAGAACTGGGGGTGGCAGCCCATTGGCGTTATAAGGAAGATGGCAATGAACATGATCATGCTTTTGAATACAAAATTGCTTGGCTGCGGCAACTTCTACAGTGGAAAGATGAGGATGGTGAGTCTGGCGATTTGTTTGATCGTTTCAAGGCTGAGATTTTTGAAACTCGCGTTTATGTGCTGTCTCCGATAGGTGAAGTGATAGATTTGCAGCAAGGTGCAACGCCGTTGGATTTTGCTTATTGTATTCACACTGAGTTAGGGCATTGTTGTCGTGGTGCTAAAATCAATCATCGCATTGTTCCATTGACATACATTCTGAAAAGTGGAGAATTGGTTGAAATTTTGACTGGCAAAGAGGAAAAACCTTCTCGTGATTGGCTCATTCCACAAGCGGGTTATTTGAAAACGTCAACGGCTCGTTCTAAAGTTAGACAGTGGTTTAAAAAACAAGATTTTCAACAAAATCTCAGTGATGGACGGCTGTTATTAGAACGGTTTTTACGACGTTTGAATATTAAAAATTATAGGCTTGCTCAATTAGCGCAAGCTTTGCGTTTTAATTCGGAGGATGAGTTATTAGCCTCTGTGGGATGCGGCGACACGACTCTTAACCAGATTGGTAATAGTTTCAAGGAACAAGTTTTACCGAAAAAAAAGAAAGTTCTTCCAATTCGGAGCAATAATCCTCAAGAGAGTGTCGATATCAAAGGTGTTGGTGGTTTATTGACTCAAAGGGCACCTTGTTGTCAACCTGTGCCTTATGATCCCATCGTTGGTTATATTAGTAAAGGGCGAGGCGTGATAGTGCATCGCCGCGATTGTCCGAATGCTTTACATTGGCAAGAGACGGGTAATCAGCGTTTGATTGAGGTTGAATGGAGGCAAGCGAATTCTAAACAAGCTTTTGTTTATCCTGTGGAAATTCTGATCAGTGGATTTGATCGGACGGGTTTGTTGCGCGATATTTCTTCAATTGTTGCCAATGAAAAAATTAATATTCTCGATAGTCAGACGAGTACGAGTAATAATAGTGTTGATATGAGGTTTACACTTGAGGTGAGTCATCTTGAGCAATTAAACCGTGCTTTGGGGAAAATTGATGCTTTGCCTAATGTGATGAGGGTGTGGCGTAAAAATTAGTCTTTTGATGAGCCGGCAATACTGTTTGGCTTATTTTTGGTTATGATGATTTTAGGGTGGTTTTTAATATTTTGGAGTCCAAAGCTTTGCACTCCAAAATATACTTAATCCCGATAACCAGATAGCAATTCTATTGACAACTATTTACATGTCCACTCGAAGCAGACAATTCAACAGTGTGAATAAGGGAGCCATCAGCCCTTTATCCACTCGCCATCGGCGGTGCCGAGGCTCATGGTTACTTGGCACTTGAGTTCTCTAGTTACATAGAACCGTTTTTTTGATGTGGAAGGCTAACCACCTCAAGCCTGCTTATTAAACTAAATTAGAAAAATAATGTTTTCGAGGCAAAAGTTTTCGCGGAGCGAAAACTTTTGCCTCGAAAGTTTTTTTTTGCGTTCTTATTTTCAATGTTAAACATTGATTGTACTGCCTATACATGTACTATTAACATGCAAATAGTTATCAATAGTTTTGTGTACCATATTATAAGTAGAACTTTTTCATTGTTGTTGGAGTCCAAAGCTTTACTCCAAGTGCTGGCAGAATGTCAAGATCAAAAAACTTTCGATTGATATAGTACACAAAACTATAAGAAATTATGCCTACCTTAATCGAGCCACTGACCACGCTGCATGTGCTATAGCCCTACTAAATCATTAAAATATGAACACTGTTCTCGAATTACATAATCAAGCTATGAAGTTATCACAACGCGCTATGGTAGCACGCCATAATGGTGACAAAGCGCGTGCAGGGACCTTAGCGCATGAAGCTTTTGAATATGAATCACAAGCGGCTGAGCTTATTCCAAATGAAAAAGTCTCTGAACCCACTCGTTCTATACTGTATTGTAGTGTAGCTTCACTTGCCTACGAATGTCAGAAATGGGAAGCGGCTAAACGATTCATTACAAAAGGCTTATCTGGTTATCCGTCTGAGCGAATTAAAGATGAATTAGAAACCTTGTCCAAGCGGGTAAACTTTGAATATTATCTCCAAACTCAAGCTATTACTATTGGAGATGACGAATTACACTTGTTTCTGCTTGGGAGTGCGGTAACCTCCGGTACCATTGTTTACGATGAATTTATCAATAGACTTACACCGCTCACGACATTGATAGATAAAACCGCGCAGCGACTTTTAGCTATTGACTATCACAAAGCCGGACAAATGCCGAGTCGTTTTATCCCTGCTTTATCTACTCCCTACCAAGAGGATAATTTCGCCGTAACCATTAAGCTAGTTGCCGCTGAACACAACCCATCAATGCCAAAAGCCTCACAGGTGATTGATGAAATCCTGACAGGGATTGAGTTTATTAACGGTTTCAATGAAGAGGCTTTGAAAGAACTTATTAAAGCATCGGGATACTATCAAAATTTTTTGGCTTTGACGCACAATATAGCACCTGATGGCGACCAAATTAATTTCGTCGGGTTGAGCAGTTTAAGAAAAACCGTGAGCTTGACAAGGCTTAGTTCTGAGATTGAACTGGGTTCAAATCAGGTATCTTCTGAGCGAAAACCTATCAAAGTCGAGGGTATCTTAAATGATGCTGACAGTCTTAAACCACAGGTGATTGGATTAACGACTCAAGAAAAGGGTAAATATAAGATATTTGTGGGAGAAGGCTTAGATGATTATGTGAGATTTTATTTTGGGCGGTGGGTTGTCGTGACGGGTGAGTTTGATGGAAAATTTATATATTTTAATGACCTACAAACTAATCCCTCCCACAGACTGATGGCCTAGCGTTCCACACACATTTTTGATGTTGGTGTAAACCTTTGATTTGATACCTTCATCACTTGTCCAACAAAAAAGCCAAACAATATTTTGACTGGCAAAGAGGAAAAAATGCTTTGCCTAATGTGATGAGGGTGTGGCGTAAAAATTAAATTAGTTTTTTGATGCGGAGCGTTGGTGCAGGCATCGACGCTCCATACAAGATAAGGAGTGAACGCATGAGCGAATTACTTGATAACGAGGTATTGGATATGGGGTCATTAAACCATAGCTTAGCGCAAGCAAGGTTGACTAGTCTGTTAGATGATGATGAAAGATTTACTGTTTTGACAGAACTGAGTTTGGATATTAGCCAGTATGATTTTAGTAAATATGGGATTAAAGATGAGGTTAAGCCTGATGTTTGTTTGTATTCAAACAATGTAGATTTTCAAGACTTAGATATTGTGAAGATGACTGAGGCTCCTTCATTGGCAATTGAAATACTTTCTCCAAGCCAAGGTACTAAAGAGCTGAAGGAAAAGATTTATGTTTATTTTGAATTGGGGGTTAAGTCATGCTGGTTAGTCGTTCCCGATGCTAAATTAATAAGCGTTTACGCGAAACCTGGGCAATTTAAGAACTTTGATGAGCAACATGACAATGAACTGTTTGACGAAGTAATGGATATACATTTACCTATCAAAAAGGTGTTCAGAAAGCGTTTTAATGAAGAACAGACGGTAAGTTAAGGCCATCAATTTAAAAATCCTATTTCTTGAAGAAATAGGATTTTTGGGTGGCCATTTTACAATGGAGCATAAACAATGACAACAATCACAGAAACTGTAACGCCACAAAAAGTTTTAGAACTTTCTCGATCCTTCACGTTTTCAGATAAAAATTGGCTTATAAACCAATTAAAAAAACTTATTGAACAGGAACAGTTACCAAACAGTGCTACTTTGGATGAAGCGATTGAATTGTATTTAGCCGATCAGTGTAGCCTTGGGCGAGCCGCCGAATTAGCGGGCGTGACACGTTGGGATATCCAAGATACCTTATCTCAACGTGGGATACCTATTGAAATTGATAGCTGCCAATCGGTTGAAGAGATGGATGCGCTTACTGAGCGGTTGGAAGGCAAGGGGTTATTATGCTCGTTATAAGTGATACCAATATTCCAAGCTCGTTGGCGGCGTGTGATGCTTTATCATGTCTTTTTCGATTATTTCCAGATACGATCATTTACATCCCAGCTTCTATTTTCTTACTCATCCCTGATCACATGCCGAAGCACGATCAAAGTTTCCATGATAATTCACTCTCTGTACTTAAAAAAAAGTTGCAACTAGAGTTCAGGATGGGCTGTCTCATCCGAGCGGCCACTTGTTTCCAAGCGACTTAATGGGGGGATGCTTGTCAGAAGTCCATAGACTCAAGGCCTAATAAAACGCACACCAAGATTAACCTAATCTTGAGGTGAATTTGCAACCTCTAATTTGCAGAGCGCCTCATATCCATGACACCGTCATGGTGTCACCCTGACAGATGACAGGGAGCATTTTATTTGATAAAATTTTAAAAGTCAAGTGTTAAAATCGTCAGTTCTAAAACTTAACTAAAATAAGTAACTTTGATTATGTTTGAGTAAGAAATTGAGTTCTAGCAAATGCACCAACCGTACATCAAGAATTACAAATCGGATTAGAAAATGGCAAAACGTACCTCAATCTGGTTTTACTTGCAACTCATCAAATTCAAGTTCTAGACTTGTTGGAACTTGAGCAACAGATGATTAAAAGTTTACCGAATAAATTGAACCGTGGAGAGTGTGAAGCGATTGCTTTAGCCAAAAATCGCCAAGCTCTTTTGTTGTGTAATGATAAGCGAGCAATTCGTTATTGCCAACAAGAAGGAATTGAAAGCATTAATTTACCTTATTTACTCCGCTTGTTTTGGACACGTAAAATCCTCTCAAAAGCTCAAGTTAAACACTTGATTGAACGAATGGAACAAGTAGAAAACCTTGTATTAAAGCAAACCGTGTACGCTAAAATTTTCAGTGAGTGAAGCTGGCTCAAACATAAAGTTTTGTGTCTGTAATAGAAGTGAAATCACGGACAACGTTTTTTGACCATTCTGGATCATGAAATGGCTTACCATCTGCTAAGGTATAGATGTCTTCGTCTGGTTCGCTCAGGGATTCAAAGGCTGTGTTTTTGAGAGCCACTTTCAGCCATTCATATTCCTCTTGTTCGGCTTTTGATAAAATATCACTCTGTATGTCTTTTTCTTGCACAGGCGGAGCGATAGATTGAGCCAATACCTTAGTGATAAAATCATTAAAATTAGGAAGGGATTTTAATCTATAACCCAGTCTATCAGGCAATTCAATAGTCAACTGCATGGCATGTTTTTTCCTTTTTGAGTACGTTACCAAATTTTCTCGTTCCCACGCGGAGCGCACTCACTTAGACATAACTATTTAAGTCTTTGAAATAAAATAATATTTGTAGGGTGGGTAGAGCGAGAGCGAAACCCACCAAATCGCGTCAAATGGTGGGTTGGGCGTCCCGCCACTTCGTATCGCTACCGCTCTACCCACCCTACAATTGCCGAAAATGGACTTGTGTATAAGTGAGTGCGCGAGGCAAAGGAATGCCTGCCTCGACGCTCCGCGTTTCACATCACCCTTCAAGTTTTTTCTTCAATAACTCATTCACCTGCTTAGGATTCGCTTTACCCTTAGAAACCTTCATCACTTGTCCAACAAAAAAGCCAAACAATTTTTCTTTACCATCGCGGTAGTCTTGCAATTGTTTAGGATTGTTAACTATCACTTCATCAATGAGTTTTTCAATCGCGCCCGTGTCGGTGACTTGTTTCAATCCACGTTTTTCGATAATCGTATCGGCATCGCCTTCACCATTCCACATCGCTTCAAAAACTTGTTTGGCGATTTTACCCGAAATTGTTTTGTCACTGATACGGCGTAGCATAGCGGCGAGTTGGATAGTACTCACTTTTGAGTCAGTAATTTCCAAATTGTTTTTATTGAGCAAGGCGGCTAAGTCTCCCATCACCCAATTGGCACAAAGTTTCGCGTCGCTGTTTGAAAGTTTGACGATTTCTTCAAAATAATCAGCGAGTTCACGGCTGCTTGTCAATCCGCTCGCATCGTATAGAGATAGCCCATATTGTTGTATAAAGCGTTGTTTTTTATCATCGGGCAATTCGGGTAATTCGGCTTTGATTTGTTCTAAAAATTCGGATTCTATTAGCAGCGGTAATAAATCAGGATCAGGAAAATAGCGGTAGTCATTGGCTTCTTCCTTGCTACGCATGGGGCGCGTTTCGTTTTTATCAGCATCATAAAGGCGGGTTTCTTGTCTGACAGTGCCACCGCTTTCTAATAGATCAATTTGGCGTTCAATTTCAATGTTGATAGCACGCTCAACAAAGCGAAATGAGTTGAGATTTTTTAATTCACTGCGGGTACCAAATTCTTTTTGCCCTTGGGGGCGAACGGAGACGTTGGCATCACATCGAAATGAGCCTTCTTGCATGTTGCCATCGCAGATGTCTAAGTAGCGCACCAAGGAGTGAATTTTTTTCATGTAGGCAATCGCCTCTTTAGGTGAGCGCATATCTGGCTCTGAGACGATTTCTAATAAAGGTGTGCCGGTTCTATTAAGATCAATACCACTCAGTCCCTGAAAATCTTCATGCAAAGATTTACCGGCATCCTCTTCTAAATGGGCACGGGTGATGCCAATGGTTTTTTCTTTGCCATCAATTTCAATTTGAATTTGCCCCTTATTGACTATGGGTAATTCATATTGGCTGATTTGATAGCCTTTTGGTAAGTCTGGATAAAAATAATTTTTTCGCGCAAAGACGGAGCGCGGCGCAACGGGGGCTCCGATGGCTAGGCCAAATTTAGCGGCCATGCGTACTACTTTTTCATTGAGTACTGGCAATACACCGGGTAAGCCTAAATCCACAGCACAGGCTTGTGTATTGGGGGGGGCACCATAAGCCGTTGATGCTCCTGAGAATATTTTACTGTTGGTCGCCAATTGGGCGTGAATTTCTAGGCCGATAACGACTTCCCATGCCATTTTTTTTATCCTCTTTTACAGAAATTTGGGGGGATTTTGTCTATGCCAATCTGTGCGTTGTTGATATTGATGGGCAACGTTTAGTAATCGAGCTTCATTCAAATAGTTGCCGATGAGTTGTAATCCAACGGGGCGTTGGTTTACAAAGCCGGCTGGTATGGATAAGCCAGGCAATCCGGCTAAATTAACCGAAATGGTATTAATGTCAGACAAATACATACTGATTGGATCATTGACTTTTTCACCGATTTTAAAGGCAGTTGTGGGTGATGTGGGACCTAAAATGACATCGACTTGTTTAAATGCATCAGTGAAGTCGTTGCTAATGAGGCGGCGAATTTGTTGAGCTTTTAGGTAATAGGCATCATAATAACCCGCTGATAGGGCGTATGTGCCTATCATAATGCGGCGCTTGACTTCGGCACCAAAGCCTTGGGCGCGTGAGCGTTTGTATAAGTCAAGCAAATCTTGTGGATTTTCACAGCGATGACCAAAGCGTACTCCATCATAGCGTGATAAATTAGAGGAGCATTCGGCTGGGGCAATGATATAATAAACAGGCACAGATAAGTGAGTATGGGGTAATTCGATCTCGTGCAGGGTTGCGCCAGCTTGTTCTAATTCTTTAATAGCGGCCTCTACTATTTTACCGACTTCCGCGTTTAAGCCTTCACCAAAAAATTCTTTGGGTAAACCGATTTTTAGTCCAGCGATACTATCGTTTAAATGGGCGGTATAATCTTCTTGCGGATGGTTTAAAGAGGTTGAATCGCGTTCGTCAAAACCGGCGATCACATTTAAAAGTAGTGCAACATCTTTGGCATTGTCTCCTATGGGGCCACCTTGGTCTAAACTAGACGCAAAGGCGATCATGCCATAACGTGAAACAAGGCCATAAGTCGGTTTTAATCCGGTTATGCCACATAAGGCGGCGGGTTGACGGATAGAGCCACCCGTGTCGGTACCGGTGGCAACAGGGGCTAGACGGGCGGCAACAGCCGCAACGGCGCCACCTGATGAGCCCCCAGGCACTGCCTGGGTATCCCAAGGATTTTTAACGGGGCCATAAAAACTGGTTTCATTAGAAGAGCCCATGGCAAATTCATCCATGTTGGTTTTACCCAACATGACCAGGCCGGCGGTATGACATTTTTCGACGACAGTGGCATTATAAGGGGCAATAAAATTGTCCAGCATTTTTGAGCCGCACGAGGTTTTAACGCCCTCAGTGCAAAAGATATCTTTATGGGCAATTGGGATGCCCGTCAGAGGGGAGGCATTGCCGGACTGTAAACGTTGATCCGCCGCTTGAGCTTGAGCAAGTGCCATTTCAGCCGTGACGCTAATAAAACTGTTGATCTGTGTATCTAAGCGTTCAATCCGTTCTAAAAAATAACGGGTTAATTCAACACTGGAATATTCACGTTGATGTAAGGCATGAGACAATTCGGCAAGAGTTTTATTGTGCATATTAATGTTAACTAACTAATTATTCAATGACTTTTGGGACTAAATATAAGCCGGCTTCAACTTGTGGCGCGTTGCATTGAAAATGATCGCGCTGGTTGGATTCTGAGACGACATCGGGGCGTAAACGTGCTACGGCATCAAGAGGGTGTGCCATTGGGGTTATGCCTGTTGTGTCAACGCTATTCATTTGTTCAACAAATGCTAGAATATTGGACAAATGGTGTGTGTAGAGTGGAATATCTTGCTCACTTAACGATATACGGGCTAAATGGGCAATTTTTTCTACCGCATCGATTGGTAAAGACATTTTAATCTCCATGGCTAAATCGTGTTATTATACAATAATTCAATAAAATATAAAATAAACTTGCCCAAATGTGACAGGCTTGGTATGGTAACTCAATAAGTTACTGCTACTTTTTAAAGTTAAATAAAACAGGAAATTATGTCAATAATATATTGATATTATTATATTTTAAATGAGCTTGTTTAACAGGTTTACCATTGAAAGCTCACTTCATTCACTTATCACAGGATTGATTGAATTCCATGTTCAAAGCTTTACGCGGACTTTTTTCAAACGATCTGTCTATTGATTTAGGCACAGCGAATACGCTGATTTATGTCAAGGGAAAAGGCATCGTCCTTAATGAACCCTCAGTGGTAGCCGTTCGCCACTATGGAGGGGAAGAGAAAACTATTGTAGCTGTCGGTTTGGAAGCCAAAGAAATGATTGGCCGTACACCAAAACCTATCACTGCCATACGGCCTATGAAAGAGGGTGTTATTGCAGACTTTATGATTACTGAAAAAATGTTGCAGTATTTTATTCATAAAGTCCATGATAGCAAATTCTGGCATCCCTCGCCTCGGGTCTTAATATGTGTGCCGTGTAGCTCTACTCAAGTTGAACGTCGGGCGATTCGAGAATCGGCGGCGGGCGCGGGGGCACGAGAGGTTTTTTTGATAGAGGAACCGATGGCGGCGGCCATCGGGGCGGGGCTGCCAGTCAGTAAGGCTGTGGGTTCAATGGTACTTGATATTGGTGGCGGAACGACGGAAGTTGGTATTTTGTCTCTCAATGGTATTGTTTACTCACAATCTATACGCACTGGTGGCGATCGCTTTGACGACGCGATCGTCAAATATGTACGTCGTCGCTATGGCACCGTGATTGGTGAGGTGACAGCGGAACAGATTAAGCATGAAATCGGCTCTGCCTATGAGAGTAAAGAAGAACACCAAATTAATATACGAGGGCGTAATTTAGCTGAAGGTATTCCTCGTCCTATTACCCTTAACAACCATGAAATCTTAGAAGCTTTACAAGAGCCGTTAATGGAGATTACTAGCACAGTCAAAACGGCGTTGGAAAAAATTCCGCCAGATTTAGCGGCTGATGTCGCCGGAAAAGGTATCGTTTTGACTGGTGGTGGGTCCTTGTTGAAGGACCTTGACCGTTTAGTGATGGCGGAAACGGGGCTACCGGTGATTCTCGCTGAGGATCCGTTGACATGTGTCGCGCGTGGTGGTGGTCGTGCGCTGGACTTGATTGAGGAGCATGGACCTGGAATTATAGATTTGGAGATGAGTTGATTTAGCTGCGGGGTTTTGGCAACCCCGTTGCATACAAGCGGGGAAACACAATACAATGAAAAAAGCCGTTTTTCATCGTCCCAAACAAGCGTTAAGCTTACGATTGATTGTATTTATATTAGCATCAATATTTTTAATTATTGCAGATCATCGTTTGGATTATTTGAGGATAGTGCGTACCCATTTATTGGGTTTGGTTTATCCCATTCAATATTTAGTGAATTTGCCAATAAAAACGGGTCAGTGGTTGTCTGTGACTGCCAGTAATCGCTTTCTGTTGATTGAGGAAATTGACAAATTACGTGCAGAAAAACAGCTGTTACAGGTAACTTTGCAAAAATTTGATGCATTAAAGAATGAAAATGAACGTTTGCGGCGGCTATTGGGCTCTCCCTTGAAAGTGGGGGAACGGGTACAAATGGCTGAGGTGTTGGCAGTTGAATTAGAACATTCAAGACGTAAAATTACGATTAATAAGGGAAAAAATGATGGTGTGATTGTTAATCAAGCCGTGATAGATGGCCATGGTGTGATGGGGCAGGTCATTCATGTTGGTTTGTTTTCTAGCACTGTTATGCTGATTACTGATCCTGAACATGAATTGCCTGTACAAGTGGTACGGACAGGTTTGCGTACCATCGCTAAGGGTATCGGGGCGGTTAATCGGCTTTCATTACTTGGTATATCCAATACGGGACTTAATACAGGCATCAAAGTAGGTGATTTAATTGTGACTTCTGGTGCTGGGGAAAAATTTCCCAAGGATTATCCAGTTGGTACGGTCATTGATGTGACTCCTGATATAGGCCAACCTTTTGCTTCGGTGCAAGCATTGCCGAGAGCGGTTTTGGAACGTAATAGTGAAGTTTTATTGGTTTGGTAGGAATAGTGAACTATGAGTTTAGATCGACATCATGGCGGCTGGGTTATTGTTCTCAGTTTCGTTTTTAGTTTTATGTTAGCCATTTTACCAATGCCGGCTTGGGCAAGTGCTTGGCGTCCAGATTGGGTAGCCATGATTTTAATATATTGGTGTTTGGCTCTCCCGCTGCGGGTGGGGGTAGCGACTGCTTGGTTTGTTGGGATTATCCATGATGTATTGAATGATACTTTGTTGGGACAACATGCTTTGGGGTTTGTTTTGATTGCTTATCTGGCTGTCAAATTTCATCAGCAGCTGCGCTTATTTCCTGTGTGGCAACAAGCGATTGGAGTATTTGGGATGGTGGCTCTCAATCAATTATTAGGCATCTGGATACAAAGTATTTTCGGCTATTCAGAAATGAGAGACTCGTTTATCTTTCCTGCTTTTAGCAGTTTGTTGCTGTGGCCTTGGTTCTTTTTGATATTGGGCGACATACAACGCAAATATAAAGTGGTTTAAAATAAAAATGTTATCAACACATGTTATAAAAAATCCTACCCGTGAGGGTAAAATATTCAACAACCGTGTGATAATCGCATGGTTAATGATGTTAGTCTTTTTGTTGGTTATTGTGGCACGCTTGTTCTTTTTGCAAGTGATTAATTATGAAGAATATAAGACGAAATCAAATGAGAATCGCATTACCATTTTGCCCATACCGCCTACACGCGGATTGATTTTTGACCGTAATGGCGTGCTCATTGCTGAGAATCGGGCATCTTATAGTTTAGAACTCATTCCTGAACAGGTGGAAAATATTGATTTTACGATTCAAAAAATAAGTAAATTCATCACGATAGAAGAAAGTGATCTTTCCAACTTTCAAAAAAAGTTGAAGCAACGTCGTTCCTTTCAAAGTGTCCCCTTACGTTATCGACTTACTGATGATGAAGTGGCTCGCTTTTCGGTCCAAAAACACCGTTTCCAAGGTGTCGAGTTGAAAAACCATCTCAGTCGCTACTATCCCCTTGGTGCTATTGGTGTCCACGCCATCGGTTATGTTGGTCGAATAAGCAAAAAAGATGAAAAATTAATGGAGGAGTCCAATGAGATAGATAAGTCTAATTATGAGGGTAGCAAGTATATAGGTAAAGCGGGGCTAGAGGCTTATTATGAAATCGAGTTGCATGGTAAAACGGGTATCCGAAAGGTGGAAACGGATGTGCGTGGAAAATTCGTCCAGGTACTGGATCGCACGGATTCTGTGCCCGGTAAAAACCTCTATCTCAATATAGATATCGATTTACAAAAATATATTGAAGAGCTGCTCGGAGAGGAGCGTGCTGCGGTTGTCGCTATTGAGCCGGAAAGTGGCAACGTACTGGCCTTAGTCAGCATGCCCAATTATGATCCTAACCTTTTTGTTAACGGCATCGATCATAAAAGCTACAATTCGTTGAACCTTTCGCCTGATCGTCCCCTCATTAACCGTGCGATACGTGGACAATATCCGCCAGGTTCCACAGTGAAAGCTTTTGTTGGTTTGGCAGGATTAGAATATGGCGTGAGGACACCACATAAACGTACTTGGTGCCCGGGATTTTACCGTCTCAAAGGTAAAAAGCACCGATATCGCGACTGGAAAAGAGGTGGACATGGTAGCATGGACTTGCACGGTGCTATAGAACAATCTTGCGATGTCTATTTTTACGAATTAGCTCATGATCTCGGCATAGATCGCCTACATAGTTTTATGACACGATTTGGTTTTGGCAAAAAAACAGGTATAGATATTCCTGGGGAAAAGGGCGGACTGATGCCTTCTAGGGAATGGAAACAGCGTCGTCATGGAGTGGTTTGGTATCCCGGTGAAACCGTTATCACGGGTATTGGACAAGGCTTTATGCTTGCTACCCCTTTACAAATGGCCGTCGCTACCGCAACTTTGAGTAATCGTGGACAATTAAAACAACCTCGCATTGTGTTTGCAATAGATGATGTTATCCTCAATGAAATGGCAACTGTAACGCCCACTCAGAAAAACACTATCATCCTCAAACGTGGAAACTATTGGGAACATGTGATTGGTGGGATGAAAGCGGTGGTACATGGACGGAGAGGAACAGCCCGTCGTGTTGCAAAAAACTCGCCCTATCGTTTTGCTGGCAAAACGGGCACGGCGCAAGTTAGAGGCATTCCTCAAGGGCAGAGATACGATCCAAACAATATCCCTAAAGAACACAGGGACCATGCTTGGTTTGTCGCATTTGCTCCCTTAGATAGAGCTCGTATTGCAGTGTCAGTGATTGTGGAAAATGGGGGGGGAGGTAGCAAAACGGCAGCACCTATTGCTAAAGCGGTGTTGGATTATTATCTTTTAAAAAGATCTCCTTTAGTTTTGGCGAACAATGACAGGAGTCAATAGTTTATGCAAACGAACTGGAATAACAATCATTTTCTACACTTAGATAAACCTTTGCTATTGGGTTTATTTTTGTTATCGGGACTCGGATTAGTTGTTTTATATAGTGCTGCTAATCAAAATACGGATTTGATAATCCGCCAAATGATACACCTAGCGATAGGATTTGGACTGATGATAGCTTTAGCTCAAATCCGCGTTCAAGCTTTGATACCTTGGGTGCCTTGGGTGTACCTGGGTGGTATTCTGTTATTAGTACTGGTGTTGCTGATTGGCGAAACCCGTAACGGTTCACAACGCTGGTTATTTGGCTTTCAGCCTTCAGAAATCATGAAATTCGCCGTTCCCATGATGGTGACATGGTATTTAGCTGAGAAACCTTTACCTCCCAGCTATGGACGTTTATTCTTGGCGGCTATCATGATTGTGATACCTCTGCTTCTAATCGCCAAGCAGCCTGATTTAGGAACGGCATTGTTGATTGCCTCATCTGGCTTGTTTGTGTTACTACTCGCGGGTATCAGTTGGTACTTTGTCTTTGGAGTGATTACATTGCTTGGTTTGTCTGCATATCCAATATGGCATTCTGTTTTGCATGACTATCAAAAGGGACGGATACTCACCTTATTTGATCCAGAAAGAGATCCATTAGGGGCAGGATATCACATCATTCAATCTAAAACGGCTATAGGTTCTGGTGGTTTTGATGGAAAAGGCTGGCTTAATGGTACCCAATCAATTCTAGAATTTTTGCCAGAACGCAAAACGGATTTTATTTTTGCCGTTTATAGTGAAGAACTTGGCTTAGTGGGCGTGTTAGTATTACTTGGCATTTATTTTTTCATTCTGTCACGGGGCATGTATATTGCCTTACAAGCGCAAGATAGCTTTGGTCGGCTCTTAGCTGGCAGTTTAATATTGACTTTTTTTGTGTATATCTTTGTTAATATGGCGATGGTTTCTGGCTTATTGCCAGTGGTGGGGGTTCCGCTACCACTGATCAGTTATGGAGGAACTTCATTAGTGACATTGATGGCCGGTTTTGGTTTTATTATGGCAGTGCATACTCATCGGCGCTTTTTGTCTGAGAGATAATTCCAGATGTCCAAGATAAATCTTGGACTCCTTTAATCTAATCTAAAATTCTAAAAGCATTTTCAATGAAACATTATCAAGTTTATATTCAATTCGCTTTGTTATTTTTTTGCAGTTTCAACGTGACTGCCGAAGTCGTCAGCCAAGAAACGTTTATTGATAGGATGGTTGAAGAACATGCTTTTGATAAATCTGATTTGACCCAATTGCTTAATAAAGCGAAGGTCAAAAAAAGTATTCTCAAAGCGATGTCCCGTCCTGCCGGTAAAGCAAAACCTTGGTATGAATATCGGTTGATATTTATCAAGGATAAGCGTATTAATGGCGGTGTTAATTTTTGGAAAGAAAATGTAAAAGCGCTCAAGCGAGCTAAAGCTACTTATGGCGTACCCCCAGAAATTATTGTCGCTATCATTGGGGTAGAAACTCTCTATGGCAAAAATAAGGGGAATTTTCGCGTTATTGACGCTCTCAAAACTTTGGCTTTTCACTATCCAAGACGTGCTGATTTTTTTCGTTCAGAATTAGAACATTATTTGTTATTAACGCGCGAAGAAAAATTGAATCCATTAGCACAAAAAGGCTCTTATGCTGGCGCGATGGGAATAGGGCAATTTATGCCTAGCAGTTTTCGTCGTTATGCGGTAGATTTTGATGGCGATGGTAAACGTAATATCTGGACAAATAATGTTGATGCCATAGGCAGTGTTGCTAACTATTTTCATCGTTTTGGTTGGGAAACAGGACAACCAGTAATTAAGGCGACCCAAGTAGAGACTAAGGCGGTGGAAAAGTTGTTGAGTCTGGCGTTTGAACCGCAATATACTTTACAACAACTCAAGCAAATGGGTTTACGCTATCAGGGTGATGAAGCAGATAACACGCCCAGTATGTTTATTGATTTGGAAACTAAAATTGGAACCGCTTATTGGGTGGGGTTCAAAAATTATTATGTGATTACTCGTTATAATCACAGTAAACATTATGCTATGGCGGTTTTTCAGCTAGCAGAGGAGATTGCTAATCGTTATGAACAAACCCGGTAAGTTCTCGCTCATAGCAGTCAGCTTACTCGCGGCTTGCACAGTTGTTTCTCACGATAATGCGACAGACACATTGCCATTACTGGAAAAAACGTCTGCACCGCTTGTCGTTCCCCCTTCGCAACCGGAAATCGTGGTACCCGTAGAAGAAGAGATTGAAGTGCTGCCTGTCGCATTGCCTCTCTCTTCAGAATCATTGAAAAAAACGTCACTGGAAAAAAAAGAGAGGGTAGCTAACTATGTGGCGCAGGGGACTGCTTCTTGGTACGGCTTTGCCGCTCATGGTACTAAAACGGCCAGCGGTCAAATTTACGATCTATACGGGATGACGGCAGCACATGCTAGTTTGCCGCTATTGGCGCAGGTTAAGGTGAAAAATATCCGCACTGGTAAAAGTGTGGTGGTGACAATCAATGATCGTTTTGACGAGGAGCCGTTTTTGATTAAACTCTCTTATTGGGCTGCACGTCGTCTTGGCTTGGATGAAAATCCATTGCAAGCTGTTGAAGTGCGTGGCCAATAACAATACCTTCGCCAATTGGCGACTGAGTTTCGGGAAATCGTACCTCATTCCCGAAACAACGCAATAAGCGAAGCTAAATCGTTGTGGCGACTGAGTTTCGGGAAATCGTACCTCATTCCCGAAACAACGCAATAAGCGAAGCTAAACCGTTGTGGCGACTGAGTTTCGGGAAATCGTACCTCATTCCCGAAACAATGAAATTATTGATAACTGATAACTGATAACTGATAACTGAACATGAAAATATTAAGAATCTTACTACTCGTTAGCCTGCCTATCCTCACTCAAGCTCAAGTTGACTTGACTCCCCCTGAGCTATCCGCTCCTGCTTACATATTACAAGATTTTTACAGCGGAAAAGTGCTCATGAAACAAAACGCGGATCAGCGTCTTGAGCCTGCCAGTCTGACCAAATTGATGACCGCCTATTTAGTGTTTAAGAAACTTCAGGCGGGTAAAATTAAACTCACTGACACTGTTCTAATCAGTGAAAAAGCATGGCGTATGCAAGGTTCAAAAATGTATATCGAAGTGGGTAAGCGTGTCCCACTAGAAGATTTAATCAAAGGCATGATTATTCAATCAGGTAATGATGCAAGTGTCGCCCTCGCCGAATTTGTCGCGGGGACAGAGGATGCTTTTGTGGCTTTGATGAATCAAGAAGCTCAACGCCTCGGCTTAACCAATAGCCATTTTACAAACAGTACGGGGCTCCCTAATGAACAACCAACAATCACCACTGCCCATGATCTTGTGCGATTAGCGCGAGCCCTGATACTCGATTTTCCAGAGTATTATCATTGGTATTCAGTGCTTGAATTTACTTATAACAATATCAAACAGCACAATCGTAATGGGTTATTATGGCGCGATCCCACCGTGGATGGGATAAAAACGGGTTACACCAGGGCCGCCGGTTACTGTCTGATCGCCTCTGCTAAGCGTGGCAAAATGCGCTTGATTTCAGTTGTAGTGGGTGCTGAAACCAAAAAAAAGCGGCACAGTGATAGCGAAGAAATGCTTAACTACGGTTTTCACTTCTTTGAAACCCACCTCCTATATAAAGCGCACCAAGTCCTTGATACGGAAAGAGTATGGCAAGGCAATCAGGAGCAACTGCAACTCGGACTAGAAAATCCCTTATACCTCACCTTGCCTAAAGGTCAATATAAAAATTTGAAGGCAAAGTTATACATTGATAAACACATTATGGCACCCCTTGTGGCTGGCGAAACCTACGGCACATTAAAAATTAGTTTCGCTGATAAAGATAATAAAGATAAAGTGATTTTAGAACGTCCTCTTGTTGCGCTCTCTTCCATTGAAGAGGGTAATCTTTGGAATAGGTTGAAAGATTCCATTTTACTTTTTTTTGTTAAACAACTATGATCGTTTATCTCAATGGCGAATTTTTGCCTCTTTCTGAAGCGCGGGTACCCGTTCTAGATCGAGGCTTTATTTTCGGTGACGGCGTATATGAAGTGCTCCCAGTTTATGCCGGTCGCCTTTTTAGGCTGGAAGAACATTTACAGCGTTTAAACAATAGCCTAAAAAGTATCAAATTAGCTAATCCATTAACTCATCAAGCGTGGATTGAAAATTTGGAAACCATCGTTGTTCGCAATAATGGGGGCGATCAGAGCGTTTATTTACAAGTCACACGCGGTCCCGCAAAACGTAATCACAATTTTCCAGAGCAAGTTGTGCCGACCGTTTTGATCATGAGTGAACCGATGATAGTAGCGCCTCCCTCTAGCGGTGTGAAAGCGATCACCAGTGCAGACATCCGCTGGCAACGCTGCGATATCAAATCAATCGATCTACTCGCTAACGTCTTATTACGTCGGCAAGCGATTGAAGTCGGTGCGGTTGAGACAATATTAATTCGTGAGGGTTATGTCATGGAAGGGGCGGCGAGTAACGTATTTGTCGTTGATGACGGTATCGCTATCACGCCACCCAAAAGCCAATTTATTTTACCGGGGATTACCCGCGATTTAATGCTTGAGGCGATGCTTGGTGCTCAACTCCCCTGTCGAGAAGCTTCAATATCGGAAGCTCAATTGCGTTCAGCAGATGAAATTTGGTTGACGAGTTCTACCCGTGAAATTTTGCCAGTGATTACGCTTGATGATAAAACCGTTGGAATGGGAAAACCTGGCCCGGTGTGGACAGAAGTTTGGCAAATTTATCAGGATTATAAACAGAAATTACGAAAAAATTCCCATGAATGATGAGGATATTGATTTATTTGATTTTCCTTGCGAATTTTCCCTTAAAGTTATGGGAAAATCCGCTGATGATTTTGAGGTTTTAATTGTAAAAATTGTGCGCCGTCATTGTCAGGATTTAGGAGCGGTGACGACACGTAGCAGCAAGGGTGGCAAATATATGTCAGTCACAGTCGCCATCACTGCTCAAAGTCGCATACAATTGGATGCTTTATATACAGAATTGAGTGGTCATGAGCGGGTGGTGATGGTATTATAATTCCTCCTTAAAAATACTATTTCTTAAAGAAATCGTATTTTTTTTCGGGGGATTGGGGGAGAGAAAATACTTAGATTCACGCAAATAAAAGAATACTTTTTCTAAGTTTTTTCATCGCGTTGCTCTCAATCTGACGAATCCGCTCCGCTGATACCTTATAATGTTCTGCTAATCTTTGTAAGGTCATTTTTTCTTCACTCAACCAACGCTTTTGCAAAATATCTTGGCTACGGGGATCAAGTTTTCGCAAAGCCTTGTACAATTCCCCCTGCCCATGATCTTTCCAATTTTGTCGTTCTACGAGGATACTCGGATCATAACGATTATCTTCCAAATAACCCGCAGGGCAGAGTATTTCTGTTTCTTCATCCGCATCGGTAGGTGCATCAAACGCGATATCATGTGTACCTAAGCGCTTTTCCATTTCCCGCACATCTTTGATGGGTACCCCTAAATCGTTAGCGATTTTATCAATTTCAGCCTGAGTCATCCAACCCAAGCGCTTTTTTGCACTACGCAGATTAAAAAACAATTTGCGTTGAGATTTCGTTGTTGCCACTTTAACAATACGCCAATTGCGTAAAATATATTCATGGATTTCTGCACGTATCCAATGCACTGCAAACGAAACCAAACGCACACCGACCGTAGGGTCAAAGCGTTTTACCGCTTTCATCAGTCCAATATTGCCCTCTTGAATTAAATCTGATTGTGGGAGACCATATCCCCGATAGCTATATGCTATATGCATAACAAACCGCAGATGTGACATAACCAGTTTACGTGCCGCTTCAATATCATTGTCACTCTGCAAACGTTCTGCTAACTTGCGTTCTTGTTCTGGTGTGAGCATCGGAATAGCTTTAATCGCTTGGGCATAACCTTCGATGCTCCCACCCGGTATTGCCAGTTGCATATTTAACGTCAGCGCGTATGACATATTTTTTTTCTCCCCTGTTTTTCAGTATTGTATTAATCAGTTTAGCATTCTTGTTGTTAAATTGCTTTATTTTATTTTATGAATGCTATGATTTCTTTAAATAATCCAGACTTGCAATATTATAAAGAGATAAGTATATCAGAAAATAAATACATGAGTATTATGCTCAAGTATTATTAGAGTGTCAAGCAATTAAATGGTTTAAACAACGGTTTGGTTTCGGGAAATCCGCTACGCTCCATTCCCGAAACAACATTTTTTTTTATTTATTTTGGATTTTCAATTATGTCTGATCGTCTAAATGCGTTAGAAAATTGGTTACAAGCCTACTTAGGCAAAGCCGCCCCCCAGATAGTTCCCATCACCAATGATGCCAGTTTCCGTCGTTATTTTCGAGTCACAGTGGATGGTATTTCTTATGTTATTATGGATGCCCCACCTGACAAAGAAAATTGTCTCCCATTTGTTGATATCGCACAGCGTTTATACGCCAGTGGTTTAAATGCGCCAAAAATTGTGGCCAGTCATTTAGAGCAAGGTTTTTTACTATTGAGTGATTTAGGCTCACAATTGTATTTATCTGCCTTGAATGAGGGACAGTTTGAAAATTTATATGCTGATGCCTTAAATGCCTTAGTTCTGATGCAAAAAAACGTCGATACTCAGGGTTTACCCTTATATGATCATGGTTTATTGCACAATGAAATGGATTTATTCACAAATTGGCTGGTAGATAAACATTTAAATTTATCCTTGTCCCAAACAGAGCGAGCCAGTTTGGAAAGTTGTTTTGAGTTGTTAAGTGCCAGCGCCCTATCACAGCCCCAAGTTTTTGTCCATCGTGATTATCATTCACGTAATCTCATGGTTGTACCCCAACAGAATCCGGGGATTTTGGATTTTCAGGATGCTGTCAAAGGTCCTGTGACTTATGATCTGGTTTCATTATTGCGTGATTGTTATATTGCTTGGCCTCTAAACCGAGTTAAGGAGTGGGCTGGCCATTATTATACACAAACACAACAGGCAGGTATATTAAAAAATGTCGATGAGGGACAATTTTTCCACTGGTTTGACTGGATGGGCATACAACGCCATTTAAAAGCGAGTGGGATTTTTGCTCGCCTATATCATCGAGATGGTAAATCGGGTTATCTTAAAGATATTCCGAGAACTTTAAATTATATTGTTGAAGTTGGCGCAAATTATCCAGAACTTGCCGTCTTACATAAATTGGTCAGCCAACAAGTGTTGCCCGCTTGCCAACAAAAATTAGCGGAGAGTGTCTAATATGCGAGCCATGATTCTTGCAGCGGGGCGGGGTGAACGTATGCGCCCCTTAACGGATAGCATCCCTAAACCCTTATTAAAAGTAGGAGGGCAATGCCTGATTGAATATCACATAAAACGCTTAGTCATGGCAGGATTAAGGGAAATTGTGATTAATCACGCTCACTTAGGGGAACAAATTGAACAGACTTTAGGTAATGGACAAACTTATGGGGCAGATTTGCGCTACTCCCCTGAAGGCATTGCTTTAGAAACGGGGGGCGGTATTTATAAGGCTTTACCCTTATTAGGCAAGGCACCCTTTTTAGTCATCAATGGAGATGTCTGGTGTGACTATCCCTTGAATCAATTGTGCCATCACAGCTTGACAGGATTAGCGCACTTAATCTTAGTCAATAATCCGGCTCATCACCCAAAAGGTGATTTTTGCTTGATTAATAATCGTATTTCTCAAAATGGCACACCACGCTTAACTTTTAGTGGTATAGGGCTCTATCATCCTGACTTATTTAAAGATTGCCAAGCGGGTGCTTTTCCCCTTGCTCCTTTATTAATTAAAGCGATGCAAGCTGGGCTTGTCAGCGGCGAACATTATCAGGGAGAATGGATAGATGTCGGAACTCCTGATAGATTGGAACGCTTGGAACAGATGTTAAAATAATTTTTTGCTCAAGATAAATCTTGAACTCCTACTATATCGTCAAGGTTGTTTTGATGAGTGTTGTAGGGTGCGTCCTACGCACCCTGACGCTCAAAAGGTGCGTGCGTAGGACGCACCCTACATTACCCATCAAAACTTATATACTAGGAGTCCAAAATTTATTTTGGACGTCCTACTTAAACACTATGAACACATATCTTTTTTACGATTTAGAAACCACAGGATTGAACACCGCTTTTGATCAAGTGTTGCAATTTGCCGCCATTCGCACCGATTTAGCGTTGAATGAAATTGAACGGCATGAAATTCTCGTTAAATTGCGCCCCGATGTGATCCCGTCGCCTGAAGCGACAATAACGCATCGTATTTCTATTGAACAGTCAATGCAGGGCGTGTGCGAGTTTGAAGCGATTTCGCAGATACATCGTCTTATAAATCAAGAGGGTACTATTAGTCTGGGTTATAATTCCTCAACTTTTGATGACGAATTTCTACGCTTTTGTTTTCATCGCAATCTGCTCCCGCCTTATTCTCATCAATATAAAAACGCTTGTCGTCGTGTAGATTTACTCCCCATCACTATTATGTTTTTTTTATATAAAAAGGAGGTTTTAAATTGGTCTGAAATTGATGGTAAGCCAACGATGCGACTAGAGCATCTCAATGCCGCTAATCAATTGGCGACTGGGCAAGCGCATAATGCCATGATTGATGTTGAAGCGAGCCTTGAATTGGCACGACAATTTTTTTTGAAAGAGCCCAAAATGTGGCAGTATTTGGATGGCTTTTTTAATAAAGAAACGGATATGAAGCGTATTAATAAAATACCCGTTTCTTTTCATAGTATTGCCTGTAGTAATCGCATTGCTTTGATGATCAGCAATGAATATGGAGCAGAAAATCAATATCAAGTGCCAGTGCTTTTAATTGGTCATTCAATACCTTATAAAAATCAAAGCATTTGGTTGCGCCTTGATCGCGCCGATTTGCGTGAGACGACTCCAGAAAAGACTTGGATTATTCGCAAAAAATATGGTGAACCTAATATTGTATTACCGCCCGAACCGCGTTATTGGGAATATTTAGGCGAAGAACGACAAGCCATTGTTGAGGAGAATAAGGATTGGTTACAGTCTCACACGCAACGTTTTCACAAGATTATCCAATATCACCGTGAATTCAGCTATCCCAAAATCCCTGATTTAGATATAGATGCGGCACTTTATCAAAAAGAGTTTTTGTCGGGGCAAGAACAAGCATTATGTCGTCGATTTCATACTGCGTCTCAAAAAGTCGAAATTGTCAACCTGTTTCAGGATGTTGAAATGCGTCAACTGGCGAGCCGTTTACTTTGTCGAAATTATCCTGATAATTTGCCAACTATGTTGACAAAAGATTTTGAGGATTATATGCGGCGTGTCAAGGGTGAAGCTTTGCGAGATATTAAAAATAAAAAGCGTACTACTCCTTTGGATGCACTGACAGAGATTGATAAATTGAGGATTGAGGGTACATTGGATAGTCAACAGCTTGAGTTACTTGACGAATTAGAAAATTATCTCAAGCAAAATTTTCCAAAGGAGTCCAAACTTTAGTTTGGAAAGCTTAAATTGAATTTTAATCCAAAAGACTTTCTGGCGACTTTGACTCATAAGCCGGGCGTCTATTGTATGTTAAATAATACTGGCACCGTTTTGTACGTGGGCAAAGCCCGCAATCTCAAAAAACGGCTTGCCAGTTATTTTACGCAAACAACACAAGCCCCTAAAACCCGCGCTTTAGTCGCCCAGATTGCCAAAATTGAAATCACTGTTACGCATACCGAAAATGAAGCCCTGATTCTCGAAAATACCCTGATAAAATATCATCAGCCTCGTTATAATATTTTATTCCGCGACGACAAAAGTTATCCTTATATATACTTATCTGATCACCCATTCCCTCGTTTAACTTTGTATCGTCGTCGTCGTGGTAAGCAAAAAGGGCGTTATTTTGGTCCTTATCCAGACAGCCGCGCCGTGCATAAAACTTTACATTTGTTACAAACATTATTTCTGATTCGTCAATGTGAAGAAAGTGTTTTTCGTCACCGCTCGCGCCCATGTTTACAATATCAAATTAAACGCTGCACTGCCCCCTGTGTCGGATTCATTGATGAAGCCAGTTATCAAGAAGATGTGCAACATGCTGTACTATTTTTACAGGGAAAAAATCAGGCAGTGATGACAACTTTAGTCGAAAAAATGAATGCGGCTAAAGAAAAATTAGCGTATGAAAAGGCGGCAAAGTTTCGTGATCAAATTCGAGCTATCAGAAAAATACAAGCACATCAATATGTCAGTATTGACAAAGGTAATATTGACATTATTGCAGCAGTCAGCCAATGTGTACAGCTATTAACGATACGTGATGGGCGACAAATGGGAAGCCGAGCTTTTTTTTCTCAGCACCCTCAAACGCCTCAAAACTTATTACTTGCCTTTTTACCTCAATATTATTTAGCACCTGATCGGGATATTCCCAATGAAATTATTTTAAATCAAGACATTGAAGAGATAGCGATGCTCAGCGAAGTGATTAGCCAGCAGCGTGGACAACAAGTACATATCCATTCACGAGTACGGGGCATACGGGCGCGGTGGGTGGAAATGGCACTCGAAAATGCGCGTACCAGTCTTGCACAACGCCAACCGAGTCAATATGGTGAGCGTTTGGCTGCCTTACGTCTTGCCCTCAATTTAGAAAGCTTACCCCAGCGCATGGAATGTTTTGATATTAGCCATACCCAAGGCGAAGCGACAGTGGCATCTTGTGTTGTGTTTGACGCTGAAGGACCACGCCACAGAGATTATCGCCGTTTTAATATTGAAAATATTACCCCAGGTGATGATTATGCCGCGATGGAACAGGCTTTGAGACGGCGTTATAGTCATTTAGAGACACAATTTCCTGATATACTCTTTGTTGATGGAGGGCTTGGACAAGTTAAGGTAGCGGAAAGTGTACTCAGTGAATTAAAATTAACCCATATAGGCATCATTGGTATAGCCAAAGGTCGTCAACCGGGCTTAGAAACTTTGATTTTAGCTGATACAGCCTTTAGATTGCCCAAAGATTCAGCGGCACTGCTGCTTATCCAACAAATACGAGATGAAGCGCACCGTTTTGCTATCACAGCTCATCGAAGGCGGCGTGCAAAAAGGCGGCGCACTTCCATTTTGGAAGAAATTGAAGGGATTGGTCCTAAACGGCGACGAGATTTACTCAATCATTTTGGCGGAATGCAAGGTGTCTTACGAGCGGGCGTGGACGATTTAATTGCTGTGCCCGGCATTGATCAACAATTAGCACCAAAAATTTACGAATTTCTTAAAAGCGTGTGAATATACCTAATTTATTGACTTTATTAAGAATAATATTAATTCCTGTATTTGTGGGCGTGTTTTATTTGCCTTGGGCTTGGGCGAATGTATTAAGCACTTTCGTTTTTGCCCTCGCTGCGATTACCGATTGGTTTGATGGATATTTGGCAAGACGTTGGCATCAAACGTCAGCGTTTGGCGCATTTTTAGATCCGGTTGCCGATAAATTGATTGTCGCGGTTGTCTTGGTATTTTTGGTACAAATCCATCCTAACCCATGGCTGGCAATCCCGGCAGCAATCATTATTGGGCGAGAAATTACGATTTCTGCATTGCGCGAATGGATGGCGGAGATTGGACAACGGACTAAAGTAGCTGTGTCAATGATTGGCAAGGTGAAAACGACGGCTCAAATGACGGCTTTGTTAATGTTACTGTATGGGGAACCGCTGTTAGGTTTGCCTATTTATGAAATAGGATTCGTGTTGTTGTATGTTGCAGCGATATTAACTTTGTGGTCGATGATCGTTTACTTGCGGGCGGCGGTGCCGATTTTGCTCAGGGAAAAGTGATAGCAATTTGGGAGTCCAAGATTTAAAAGAAATTTAGGGCTCCTAACAAAACATGCTTTAGCTTGCTCTAATAGAGCCGTTGTGTTATGATTCAAGACTTATCACCTCACCATTTGGAGGAAAATTGCCTAGAATTATCCTTTGTACCCATAATAATGGGGGCGTAGGTAAAACTACCCTAGCTATTCATATTGCGGGAATACTTACCACACAACTAAGCAGAACGTTGTTGATAGATTGTGATGATCAAGCAGATTCATGGCAATTTTATGCTGGGAGTGTTCCAAAAGAAAATGAGTTCAAAAAGATTAATAATCGGTTGTCAATTCGTGAAAACAGGAAGCGAGAAAAAGTGGGTAAGGGCGATTTAGAGGCATATGACAACATCATTCTTGATATTGATAGTCCGTTATATAATACGGTTCAAACCATTGCCCAAAACGATCCTGGGTTTGTGTTTATTCCGATTAATGCGTCTCAAAAATACAAAGCCTTAAGAAATTTGTATCGCCCACTTTCAACCATAGCAATGCTTGAAACGAAAAATAGTTATTCTCCCCAAGTGATTATTGTTCCTTTAGGCGTAAAACAAGATGCTGTTTTAGACGAATTTGAAAAAATCGCCGATAAACCTAAAAATTGTTGTGTCGCTCCAACAATGAGAAATATTCCTATGTTCATGTCTAAGGCGGTTTATGAAAAGAGACAATATGTCTGGGATTCTAATAAAACTTGCGAGGACATAAAAGACTACTTTTCTTCACTTTTGGATGATTATATGTAGGAGAAAGTCCAGATGCCATCGAAAAGTCAAACATCTGAAGACACGTATGTCAATCAGGTGATTACTGAAGTAAAGCAACAAACAATGACCGAACAATCGCCACAAATTACCATTAAGCTCACTGAATCTCAGGAAAACCAGCTTGAAACAATTTGTGATGTACTTGGTTTGGCAGTTGGTGTTATGCTTAATTCAGTTGCTAAATATGCGGTATTTTATGCACAAAGTAGAGGTATCCCTGTCAATCAACTGAGTGAATATCCAGATAATATTGGCACTCATCCATTGAAGGTAAAACTGACGGCAGAAACACAGTCCAGGTTAGACAGTATTGAAGAAGAACCATCAGAATCTATTCTGACGGGTATTCATTTACTCTATGAGCGATTAATCGCCGAAAACAGAGCGGTTGAACAACCCACTCGTCAAGCAATTAGCGTTGACTCAAAACCATCGCTCATTGATACCCTTGTGAGTTCTAGTCCACAAACGAAAAGAGAATTCGGACAACATTGTATTGCTTGTCTTGGACTGGAAGCTGAGAAAGCGTCCTCAAAAAATAGCAGTAGCGTAAGTGGTATTGGTTTGACTCATGGAAAAAAGACATTTTTCTACTCTAACTTAAGAAAAAGTAACTTGGATAGTCAGATTGCCAATGTTTTGTCTAAGAATTTTAAACAGCATGAAGCAGAGATTGGTATTGTTTTCGCCGTTGGTTACACTAAGAATTTTAAATCAAGCTTAATAAAAAAGCATGACGCGCTTGAGAAAATTCACCTGTTGACCCTCGACGATTATGTCAATGAAACCTTTGTTTTTAAAGAAGCCTTAAAAGATTTACCCCTTTTAGGTCATTTGGATATTGAAAATGGCTTGGACACATTAAACAATTAGAAATTTTCAGACAAATAAGGGCGAACACACAGGTTCGCCCCTACGTTATAGAAAGGTAAATCAAGAATGCTCGATCATTTAGCGAGTCGTGCTTTAGTTGACGGTATTATCAATGCTGATTCCAAAACAAAAGGGATTTTGGGACAGCGATGTGCAGCTCATCTTGGACTAGAACCGGGCAGTTCAGGAAAAGATGGTGGTATAGATGGTGTTGGTTTTATTAATCAGCAAAAAATATATTTTCAATCTAAGCTGAGAAATCGGCCCTTAAATGCTGAATTTGCCGATTATTTATACAGTAATTTAGTACGTCACAAAGCGAATATTGGTATTGTTTTAACAGGGATTGGCTACACCAGTGGTGTTCGGCAAAGATTAAGAGAGTTTGACGACATTGATAAATTTAAAATACACTTGCTCACTCTCCATGATTATTTTAATGAAACACCGGATTTTCAAGCCGCCTTAAAGGATTTACCCCCTTTGCGTGATTTGGGTATTGAAAAGTGGTAGGAGCAAAGCTAAACCCAGCATCTTGATTGGGTGATTGTCAAGTAGCTCATCAAACGGCTAATCATTTGAGCAAAGATTTTGAAAATTTAGATATGTTAAAATAAACAACTGGTTATCAACGCAACAGTCTCTTTGTCTTTGATAAATATATCAAACTTTTTATTGATTAAAATACCAGAATCTTTACATATAGATATTTATATGTAAAGTTTATCGCTTAACTTTACATATAAAGTAACTACTCATATCCAAAGCGATTCTTGTTGTCCAGACGAAGAATATTGTAGCTTGGTAAATTGATTATTACCAAAATAGACTTTTTCGCCGCTAGAATCGGCTTTATAGTTTTTCAGATAAATAATTTCACACAGGGGCAACCACAAGGGATTGCCCCTACATAGCAATATAACGATAGCTTAGGTGACTATTAACTAACTATTAATACCGATTTCTGCGTTGTGGGCGCTCATTTCTTGGGCGGGCTTGATTGACTTTGATATTTTTTCCTTTTACTAAACTGTCGTTCAGTACTTTGATTGCCTCTTCGGCATCTGCTTGTCTTGGCATTTCAACAAATGCAAAACCTTTTGATTGCCCCGTATATTTATCGGAGATCAGGTTGACTTGTGAGACTTCTCCGTGTGCGGTAAACATCTCTGTCACTTCCGCTTCTGTCAGACTATAAGGTAAATTTCCAACATATATATTCATTTAATGTTCTCTGTTAATAGTGAGTTGATGAAATAAGAGCTATCGAATAACCAACGCACAAATTATACGATAGGTTTAGGATGCCAATATATAGGCTAATTCTGCCAGATCAAATCAAGTTTTTTCGATTTAATAAGTTTGATGAGGCGATCACCTGATCAATTTCTCTTATAAATGCGCTAAAACGAGAAAATTGAACGTTTCGATAATGTTCAATGAGAGAAATGCCATGTTCTTCTTTTTTCGTTAGGATGAAATATTCGCACAGCGCTCCCAAAATTTCGGCCGCTCGCTCATAAGCATATCGGTGTTTGTTACTCACAATATGTTCAATCCGTTGTTTAGCGATTGTTTCCGCCCATTCTAGCCATTTTTTAGTTTGGCTGGCTGGCCATTTCCGCCCGCGTATTCCTTGTATTATTTGTTCGATTAGGCTATAATCGGTCTTTGTATAACGTTGTAATAGCTTTAGGAGGACCGATGCGGGTTGCTTATTGAGGGGCAGTAATGCGATGAGGATGCCCGCAAACACTACGCCAGTCGGATTTCTGCCTGTTGACCAGCCATAAGCTTTCTCATTTTTAACCAGCCCAAAAGCTTTATTTATTTCTCCCGCCATCAAACTCGTTTTTGCATAGAGATTTGAAGCAAATGGTTTATTTTTAGATAAAAAATTAAAGGCTTGTTTAAGTGCCTCGCTTCTTTGCTGTTGAGACTCCGCTTCATTGATCCAAGCTAACAAAGTATTATCACTGGGCGCTGATAAACATTTTTCTTTTTTCGCATTGAGTATCAGTTCTAAATCTCCCAATGTTTCCGCTGCCAAGAGCAAGGAGTCGGCAACCACCGCACGGTATTCTCCAAGTGGTAACGCATTTAAGCCTTCTTGGCTAATCGAGGCGACTTCATTCCATGCTTTTTGTTCAAGCAGTTTTTCAATCCAGAACAAATAGTCAAGCGGTTGTTGTTTAGTCCGTGCCAGTCTCGCCACACCCTCTAATCCTTTGTGCAAATTAAGCGCTTCTAAACGTAACAGGGCAGCACGATCACTTTGTTTTTTGGCTAATGCCTTTTCCCACGCGGGCAAAAATGTTTTAAAATTTGGCAGTTCTCCGGGGCGGGCATCAATGATATCCTGTAAAAAAGGATAGTTGCCATCAAATAAACGCAGCGGTTTATGAAACTGAGTAGGTTGCTCAGGCGCCATGCCTACTAACAATGCTTTAATCCGTTGTTTGGGCGCGACGGTTTCATAAATGCAACGACAATATCTTGCCTGAGGTTCCCGTCGTTCTATATCAAGAGAAAAATCGTCTATTTGAAATGCAAAGAGTTCTTCAAATGCCGCTTTTGCCGCTTCCAATTTATTTGATAAAAAAAGTTCTCCGGTTTGTCCGAATAAAGCTTCAAGTGTTTGCTTTTGTTCCTGAGTAATATATTCGGCTCCCTCTTCGTCATCATATTCTCCCCGCTCAATAGCGGCGATACGCACTTCGATTTCTTTTCGTAATTCAATAATTTCGTCAATCAGCGTTTTTTATGAGGCTATTATTTTAATTTCTTCCATCTGCTTTATCTTATCGTCCGACTTTAATATACACTATTTTATACCCATTAACAGCCATCCAAGATAAATCTTGGACGCCTATTTCTCCTATCTTTATTAAGGATTTTAAATGTCCACTTTTACTCTTATTCGTCAAGCACCGATTTCTAGTTTAAATATTGAGCTTGAGGAATATCACCACGTCGCTACCGGGGCGCGACATTTGCATTTGTCTGCTGAGGATAATAATAATGCTTTTTTAGTCGCCTTTTTGACTGTGCCAGAGGATTCTACCGGTGTAGCGCATATTTTGGAGCATACCTCTTTGTGTGGTAGTCAACGCTATCCGGTGCGCGATCCGTTTTTTATGATGACGCGCCGCTCTTTAAATACTTTTATGAATGCTTTTACAAGTAGCGATTGGACTGCTTATCCTTTTGCTAGTCAAAATTCTAAGGATTTTGATAATTTATTGCAAGTCTATTTAGATGCCACGTTTTTTCCTAATTTGGATAGCCTTGATTTTGCTCAAGAGGGGCATCGTCTCGAATTTGAAACGCCAAATGCGCCTCAGTCGCCCTTGGTTTATAAAGGGGTTGTGTTTAATGAAATGAAAGGGGCTTTGAGTTCTCCTGTGCAACGTTTGTGGCAGGCGGTGCATTCTCATCTTTTTCCCACTATTACTTATCATTATAATAGTGGTGGCGATCCTAAGGATATTCCACATTTAACCCATGCCCAATTAAGGGCATTTCATGCGACTCATTATCATCCGTCTAATGCCATTTTTATGACTTATGGTGATCGTCCAGCAGCAGGGCATCAACGTTGGTTTGAGGAGTGTGCTTTGCAGCATTTTCAAAAAAGGGATTGTTTGCAAATTCTTGATGAGCAACGTTATGAGACACCGCAAGAGGCTTTTCATTATTTTCCCATTGAGAAAAATCAAGATGTTCAAAATAAAACGCATATTGTATTAGCATGGTTATTGGGCAAAAGCACTGATATTCGTGAGGTGATAAATGCGAGTCTGTTGACTGGGGTGTTACTTGATAATAGTGCGTCTCCATTACGTCATGCCTTGGAAACGAGTGCTTTGGGTACTGCGCCTTCGCCTTTGTGCGGTTTTGATGATAGTAGTCGTGAAGGCAGTTTTATGTGTGGCTTGGAGGGCTCGAATCCTGAGCAGGCGGTTGCTGTCGAAAAGTTGATTTTTCATGTGCTTGAGGAGGTTGCTGATAAGGGTGTGCCATTGGAGATGGTGGAGTCGATGTTACATCAAATCGAATTGAGCCAACGTGAAATCACTGGTGATAGTTTTCCTTATGGTTTGCATTTGTTAGTGAATACTTTGTCTCCGATGATGCATGGGGGTGATCCGCTGGCGTTTGTCGATATTGATCCGGTATTGAGCGCGTTACGGGCGGATTGTCAAAATCCAGATTTTATTCCGAATTTAGTGCGAGATTTATTATTGGATAATCCACACCGGGTTCGTGTGGTGATGGCACCTGATATAAATTTAGCCGCACAAGAAGTCGCTGACGAAAAGGCGCAATTAGAGGGGGTGAAAGCGGCTCTGAGTGAGGCGGAACAGGCAAAAATCGTTGAACAAGCCGCCGCTTTAGATGCCCGTCAAAATAAATGTGATGATCCTGAAATTTTGCCGAAAGTGGGTTTAGAGGATGTGGCTGATGAGTTGAAAATTCCTGTGGGCTCGGCTCAAGCTGTTAATGGTTTGCCTGCGACTTGGTTTGCTCGCGGCACTAATGGTATGGTTTATCAAACCCTTGTTGCTGATTTGCCCGATTTGGATACGGATTTGTTGGATGTTTTGCCTTTATTTTGTGATTGTATGACGGAAGTGGGTTGTGGTGATAAGGATTATCGGGAGACGGCGGCGCGACAGGCGGCTGTGACGGGGGGTATTAGTGCGACTGCCTCTGTGCGTGGTAGTGTTTCTGATGTACAAAATGTGCGTGGATTGTTTAGTTTATCTGGTAAAGCTTTGGCGCGTCATCAAGCCGATCTGGGGATTTTGTTACGAGAGACTTTGGAGCAAGTCCGTTTTGATGAGTTGCCACGTTTGCGCGAGTTGATTGCCCAATTACGCGCACATAGTGATAACAGCGTCACGGCGCGTGGACATCATTTGGTGATGAGTGCGTGCAGTCACGGTATGAGTCCAGCGGGGCATTTTTCTCATCGTTGGCATGGTTTGGCGGGATTGAAAAGTTTGAAAGCTTTGGATGATAGTTTTGTTGATGAGGATAATTTGAAGGCGTTTGCTGTTAAGTTGGAGCGTATTCGTGATCAGTTACTTGAGGCGCCACGCCAGTTGTTGGTTGTGAGTGAGGCGGAACGGCATGATGAGATTGCAGAGAGTTTTGCAAAGCTTCATTGGCGCACTATAAAGTCTGGTGGGGAGCCTTTTATCCCTTCGATGGAGAATTTTGTGGTTAAAAATTCGTGGAGTACGAGTACGCAGGTGAATTTTTGTGCAAAAGCGTTTCCAACGGTGGCGCCAAGTCATGCTGATGCGCCGGTTTTGACGGTATTAGGTCATTTTTTGCAAAATGGTTTTTTGCACCGTGCTTTGCGTGAGCAAGGGGGCGCGTATGGTGGTGGTGCCAATTATGATGGGAGTAGCGGGGCATTTCGTTTTTATTCTTATCGTGATCCTCGCTTGTTGGAGACTTTGGCAGATTTTGATCGCTCTTTGAGCTGGTTACAGGATGGTAAACATGATAAGCGGGTTTTGGAAGAGGCGATTCTTGGGGTGATTAGTCGTATTGATCGCCCTGGTTCTCCCGCTGGAGAAGCGATAACTAGCTTTTTCAATAGCTTAAATGGGCGTACTCCAAGTGTGTTGCGTGAATTTCGTCATCGAGTTTTACAGGTGAAACTAGAAGATTTGCAACGGGTGGCGGTGAGCTATTTGCAACCGGATAAGGCGCATGTTGCGGTTTTGAGTAATGCGAAGATTTTGGGTGATTTGTCGTCAAGGTTGGGGTTGGAGCAGCGGGCGTTGTAAAACGGTTGTAAGTTTTTTTTAAGTGTTAGCAGGGATAAGTCAAAACCCTTGGCTCAAATCGGTTTTGATTTATCGCTGATCGTGTTAGCAATCCGTTTATTCCCCTAATCCGTTGTACTAGTCATCAATCGAAGTCCTTCCAATAAAAAATATATTTCCATCCATTCTATTTTTCTATCATAATCTGTCGTATCTTGTACCAAATAAATAAAAAATTGACATTATTATTTTTTGTATGACAAAATGACACCCATTTCACACTTAACTTAGTGATCTTTTTTTTATCAACGAGGAGATAGCATGGAGGAATTCAAATCCACACTTGAGGCTTTTCTTAACAAGGAGATAAAGCGTCAAGACTTAACTAAGCAACTTGAACAGTTGTTAGAGCAAAATCCTAAGAGTTCTACTCAGTTACTTTCTGATCTGACGAACTGGCATAAAGCAGGTCACCTACCTCAAGAGATTTATATAGCACTCAAATTCCAGATTGAGCAGTTTGATGAAATAAATCGACCAGACGCTACTTTAATAAAGCAGCAAGACATTACTAATCAGTCGACGTTGGGCACGTTCACCGGTAAATCTACTTGGAGGAAACTCCAAGATGGGGATGGGGATGAAGAAGAAGTCGTTCTCGAACCAGATGTGGTTATCCGAGATAATTATCGTTTGATAGAACGGATTGGTGAAGGTGGCATGGGCGTGGTTTGGAAAGCTATCGACTTGGTTCAGGAGGCTGGTGATTCACGTAATCCTTATGTTGCTATCAAATTTTTAAGTCAAAAATTCAAGCAACATCCAGATGGGTATAAAGCATTGGTACGTGAATTTGCTCGCTATCAAAGGTTAAACCATCCTAATATTGTCCATGCTTATGCGTTAAGTCGTATGGGCGGCACCGTTTTCATGGTAATGGAATTTCTGAGCGGTATTTCATTAAAACCGTTTATTAGAAGTCACTTAAATGGTATTTCCCTTAAGGAGGCAGAACCTATCATTCGGGGTATGAGCAATGCACTTTCAAACGCTCATCAAGAGGGAATTATCCATTTAGACTTTAAACCGGACAATGTCTTTTATGAGCCAGAGCAAAAGCTTATCAAAATCATTGATTTTGGGATTGCACGGCTGAGAGATCCATCGGCTCGGGAAGAAACTCGATATGATCCGGGTAACTTAAAGGCACATACTGAGCCTTACGCCAGTCGTGAAATGTTATTGGGTTTAGACCCTGAACCTGCTGATGATATTTATGCTTTAGCTTGCATAACTTATGAGTTACTGTCAGGAAAACATCCCTTTGATAAGAAAACCGCTACCAAGGCTGAAAAAGAGAAGCTTTCTCCAAAACAAATTTCTGGGTTGACTCGTCAACAAAATAAGGCACTATTACGTGCTTTAGCTTTTCAGAGTGATGATAGAACCCCAACGGTTGATAAATTTTTGGCTGAGCTTTTTCCAAAGAAAAAGAAATCGTTTGCTTTAATTGTTGGCGGGAGTGTCTTGCTGCTGATTGCTCTCTTTGTGGGCATGAATATGAAAGATTTACTACCCGGTTCTGAAGCGAGAAAGGAAACTCAAGAAGAGGTCAAAAAAGCGAAGGAAGAATTAGCCCGTCTTAAACGAGAAGAAGCGGCTATAAAACAAGCCGAAATGGAGCGTAAAGCGAAAAAAGCTGAAGAAGAAGCAAAAGCGAGGCTAAACGCCATGCGAGCCAAATTGGCGGACAAGCTGCAAGAGTGCAAAGTGCATCTTGATGCCAAACGTTTTACTACCGGTGAGGGGGGAACAGCACTGGATTGTTATCAAGAAGTCTTGAAATTCGATCCAAATAATCCTGATGCCAAAGCTGGTTTAAAAGCCATAGAAGATTTCTATATGAGATTCATTATGAATGCTTTTTATCAGCAGAAAAAAGAGAAAGCCGAGATATATATTTCTCGCTTAGAGAAAGTGGTGCCGGATTCGGCTGTCATCGACTACTTAAAACGGCGTTTAGATCCTAATTATATTGCCCAACAGCCTATCAATTTTCAAAATGGAAAGGGACCCGGGGATGATTTGGAATATGGCGAAAAGTTGTTCAAGGAGAATTGTGTCAGATGTCACGGTGAAAAAGGCGAGGGTAAAGGCAATGCCTTCTTCCCGCGTATTCAAGGTCAGCACTATGAATACATGCTGCATCAATTTGAGTTAATTCGTGACAAGAAGCGTGTTGCTTATCCTGGCATGGTGGAAGTGATTGAAAACTTTACGGATCGGCAGATGAAAGCGGTTGTCGATTTTGTTTCCCGTCTTGAAGTGACTGACTAAGAGTCCGTTCGTTTAATATCTCCATTCAATCCGATTCGTTCCTCTTGTTTTAGTTTTGGGGATTTCAAAGAAAAGAAATCCGATTTTTTAAAAAAATCGGATTTCTCTCAGCTCCAAAAAATCCAGCTCCTAGTAGTCGCTTTAGCGATAATACCGGCATTGAGCGGGGCGTAGGGGCAATCCTTTATGGTTGTCCGCAAGATAGATAAATCTTGGAACACATACAAATCGTTAATAAAATAATTAGTACTAAATTATCAACAAAGTCATCTTCATTGGCATCTTTGATGGGTTTAAAGAGTTTAACAATGAAAAAAGATTGAATCCAAAAAAAGAATATGATAACCTACACGCCCAAACAGTCAAACCTAGTGCGACTCCCATCCAAGTTTTCATATGACAAAACTAAAGGAGACAACATGACAACACGACAAACCCACCAAAAAATTTACTTCGTTACTTCGTTTCTGAAACAGAATATTGGGAAAAATACTACAATACACCTGACAAAACTTATGAATGGAATAACGGATACTTGGAGGAAAAAGCAGTGTCTGATTTTTTAACAATATCAATATACAAATGGTTTTTTAGATTGTTAGAACAATATTTAGAAACCAACCCGATTGCAAAGTCAGTTGTATTAGAAATGGGATTTACTTCGTTACTTCGTCTCGATTGTCGGGAACAAACGATGTGCGACGCCCTGACTTAGGGATAGTACTCCAATACCCCTTTATTCAACAGATAGAAGTTACCATGGTACTTATGACATGTGTATAGAAGTCCTTTCCGATTCGACAACCGAAACTTCGTTACCCAAGTAAATCATGGAACGGGATACCATCATAAAAAAAGACGAATACGCTAAAGCAGGGATAAAAGAATACTATATTTTGGATGCCCAGCGAGAACGTACACAATTTTTTCGTTTGAACAAAACGCGGCGCATAGCCATCAAACATCAAAAAGGAGGCATTATAAAATCCAAAGTCTTACCCGGTTTTCAATTTAGGATCTCCGACTTATTTGATAAACCATCTATTGATGAAATGGTTGAAAATAAGGTTTATCAACAATTTGTCATGCCTAATTATTTAAGAGAAAAACAGGCGCGTATTCTGGCAGAACAACGTGCTAAACAATTAGCCGAACAATTACGACTAATGGAGCACCGGAATTGACGAGGTTAAGATACCTGCCAGGTATCCAAAACCTAGACTTGTCAAATGTTCGCAGCTCCGGCTGCCGCCGGAGCAAGCCTTACAACCGAGATAAAGTCAAAAAAATCCTGAAATCTTTTGTTGATTAAATGTCGCCATAAGGGGCTCGACTGTTCACTGATAACTAACTGAATAGCGTGTTTTTTCCAGTCTCTCCATAAAAAAATCCCTACTCCAAAGTGACAGCGTCTTTTTTTCCCTGAGAAAAGGAGCAACATAGCCAATGCCCTCAAAGGTTTTGCCATAAAAAACGCTTGTCCATTGATCGTTTGACGCGCAACGGCGAAGCGCATTCACGGGCAAAAAAACATATTTAAATTCGCCCAAGGGTGTCTCAAAACTTCGACTCCGCCCTATCACACTGATGACGATTGTCACTCTTTCTGGAATCCAACCATGATACGATAGGGCACATTCAAAAGAGACATAGCTTTTATAGATTGTCCGATTTGCGACAAAAAATTGGCTCAATTTGTTTGTGCGATATTTTTCGGCGAGGATGTACACGCCGCGACGAATTATGATGAGTTCACCTTTGGCAAGGGCTTTATTGACGAGTCCATATCTTCGGCGTTCCGCCGAAAACACGGGCTAAGTCTCTCTCAGTGAATACCCGTGAGGCAAAGGCGGCTTCTTGGAGTTTTTCAATTGATGCTAACATTTTTTTTTGCAAGAAACTTTCTATTTTAGAAAGTATTTTACATAATAATTGGACATCGACCGAAAAAAAAATTTATCATGGTTTGATTAATTTTTTTAATTTGTATCGACTAAAAAAAAAAGAATGATGATTAATCATAATGTTATGAACACTTTTTTTGAGTCAAAAATTTTTATCAATTTGGCATAAAACGAATATTTTTTTATCTTATTGAATCCAAAAAAAGAATATGATAACCTACGCGCCCAAACCGTCAAACCAAGTGCGACTCCCATCCAAGTTTTCAGATTACAAAACTAAAGGAGACAACATGACAAATTGATGAAATCAGGGATTGTCTGTGATAGAATCTATTTATTCTGACTATGATGTTGACTTGGAAAAAGAATTAACTCTCAAGAAACAGTTCACATTAAACACCAAAACCACAAAATTATAAAAAAAAATCACAAAATATCTTGACAGACAATAATTATTTGTAGTACTATTTTCCTGAAACTTATATATAATTAACACTCGAACAGCCTCAAAATCTGTTTAAGTTTAATTATATATATAATTAAAGGTGATAGATGTTTTATCACCCAAGGGAGCTTGCCCCTTAGACATAACCAAAGCTGCTTTTTGTTGTTTTGGCGTTTTAAAGTAAGAGTACTTGGATATAGTGATTATTAAAAAATGCTCTGGAAATCCGATTAAGAATTTACCTGATGGATTGGAAAATCTAGTTCAATACAATTTGTTAACATATAAGTCTTTGCGAGAACCATTAAATGTTTGGGCAATTGAAGAATTAATTGGACATTACGTCAATTATAGAAAACAAATCAGTCCGTCTTTAGATAACTTATTACCGGATTCCGATTTTAAATTGTTTGCCCTGAGTACAAGTTATCCACATAAATTGGGGCATTCTATTAAAATCAAGAAAATCAAAGACGGTGTTTATGATCTTAGGATAAGGCGCATGTTGCGGTTTTGAGTAATGCGAAGATTTGGGGTGATTTGTCGTCAAAGTTGGGATTGGAGCAGCGGGCGTTGTAAGTTTTTTTTAACTGTTAGCAGGGATAAGTCAAAACCCTTCGCTCCTAACAAAATCGGTTTTGATTTATCGCTGCTAATAATTCACTGCCATTAAGTTAAGCCTCCACATCCAACAAAATGAGTACTCGCTTTTGCTACAAAAAAGCTTAACTTAATGGCAGTGACTTTATGCGCTACGTCAAAAACGTGGTGATTGCACAGAATACATGTACATATTTACAGCACTCGCCAGAGCCAATGGCATTCCAGCGCGAGGAATAGCAGGATATATTTGGGGGCGTGAAAGGCAAAAGGGGGTTTAAAGAAAATTAGGGCCAACTTGCTGTTCTTCAAAAATGTTAAGTGATCAAGCACCTCTTTATGTATCTGTGCTTGTTTTTTTTCTTTTTCTTCATCTAATGCTGCTACAACTTGAATTAAACGCTTCAACTTTGATACTCGTTGAATACTGTTGATGTACTGATTTTTCATTTTCTTATATCACTACCATGAATAGCAGTGGAATGAATACTGAGTGGGAAAGTAAAAAAGAGTCAGGATAATATAATTCCGTTCGTTCTTTCCCAAAGTTTGAAAAAAGGCTCGAAATTACCTCTTGATGATTCATCCGTTTTTGACAATTTTGTGAACAAGGACATGGAGTTATTCCTCTAATAAATACTCAAACGCAGTATTTACTTCATGTGAATATAATGGTATTTTTGACAAGTGACGTACCTCAATCTCGATTAAGACCCCTTTTGCTTTTCACGCCCCCATTTATAGAAATTTCACTTGACTTAAATTTCCTTTTTGAATACAATTCCCGCCACGTTGTTTGTGGGCGACTAGACTAGACTGACAAAGTGTTCTGTTCATGGTTGAAAATATTTATCTGAAACCCCATTGTATCCACCTTGGATCAACCTCTTACTTTATCTAATATTATGAAAATCGCAAACGCTGCAATTATCTTGTTATTAACATTATTTGGCTTTGCCCCTGCCCAATCGGCAACGCCTGAGATTAACTCAAAGTGCCTAGAAAAGCACAGCCTTGAAGTTTGCCAAAAGCGTGCGGCAAAAAAAGAAGTACGCCGCCAACGTTGTGCTGCCGATCCCGTTTGGTGTGAAAAGTGGCAGCAACGACGCAAGGCGAAACGCGCTTTACGAAAACAATGTGAAGCCAATCCTAGCCAATGTGATGAATTAAAACAGCAATTCAAGGAGAAGATCGCTCAACAAAGAAAAGAAGCGCAACAGAAAGTCAAGGAAGCGCAAGCACAATGGTGTGCTGATAATCCCCGTGTTTGTGAACAATGGAAGGCGGACAAGAAAGCCTTGCAAAAACAATTGCAAGAAAAATATCAGGATGTGCCGCATTAATAGGTATGTGCCAACATTTGACGTAGGGGTGAACCTGTGTGTTCGCCTTGTGCTGGACGGGGTTTGCAACCCCGTCCGTAACGTTTAATACGACGACTAAGCCAATTTAAATCCTGTGTGTTCGCCCCTTTATTCAGAGGTTTAAAAGACGCTCAGAGATTAGACACAAAAAATGTTTTCAACTTAAATGAAGAAAAAAATTAAAACTTGGCTAAAAAATCGGGCATTCAATTCCAATAGTATAGTACCGTTAACCATTTTGGCTAGTGGGACTTCCCTATTAAGAACCGTTAAAAATATGATACAAGTATTCAGTTGCACAAACAGCCGACCTTTAGATCGCCGTCGTTTTGTCGTGCTTGAAGCTGATAAACTCGCTTATTTAATTACCCCTAAAAATGCTTGTTCATCTATCAAAAAATCGTTGTTAGCTAAAGTAGCAAATAAAGGCGCAATCAACAACGTTATAGATGAGATATCGATTCATCGGAATGTCTCTCGGACGGTTAATTTAACTAAAGAAGAAATGAACTATTTCAAGTTCAGTTTCGTTAGAAATCCCTTTGAGCGTTTAGTTTCCTTTTACGTAGATAAATTTAGCAAGGGAAAAAGTTTTCATTTATGTCATTATCTAAATGGTGTTTTCAAGCCCTCTATGAATTTTCAGAAAGTTGTAGAAATAATCACTAAAATACCTGATCACTTAGCTAATAAGCATTTCAAATCCCAGTATTCGATTATATATGATGAAAAAGATCAGTGTTTGGTAGATTTCACCGGTAGATTTGAAAACCTAGAGACTGATTTTGAACCGATTAGGAAAAAATATCAACTAGAGCCCTTGCCGCATTTTAATCGTTCTTCTAAATCTGATTACCGTGAATTTTATACAACAGAACTGGTAGAACTAGTGGCTGCTAGATACCAACGAGATATTGAAGTATTTGGTTATGAGGAGGAATATCAGGCTTTGTTAGAATATTGTCAAAATCAGCAAAAAGATACTAGGGAGGATGTGAAAAATTCCAATGAAACCCCTAGTTAGCGCCGTTATACCCACATATAACCGACCTCAGTTAGTCACTCGTGCCGTTAAAAGCGCACTGAGACAAACATTGAAAGAGATCGAAGTTATTGTGGTGATTGATGGCCCCGACAAAACTACTCGTGAAGTATTGGCATCAATCAATGATTCTAGATTAAAGGTTATTGAACTGCCTATCAAGGTAAGAGGAGCAGCGGCGCGTAACGCAGGTGTTGCTGAGAGTCAAGGAGAATGGGTGGCTCTTTTGGACGATGATGATGAATGGCTACCGGAAAAACTAGCCAGACAACTCAAGGTAGCCCAACAATCGCAATTTCTCTATCCTATTATTGCTTGTTTACACATCAGGCGTACTCCACAAGGTGATTATATCTGGCCAAGAAGATTACCGGCACCGTCAGAACACTTAAGCGAATATCTCTTAGCCCGTAAAGGTTTGTTTAGAGGTGAGACCGCCATATGTACTCCTACGTTGTTTTTTAACAAATCGTTAATGCAAAGAATGTCTATGAAAGAAGAGCGGCGTATACATCAGGATTGGGATTGGTTGTTGCGCGTTAGTGCCTTGGAAGGTGTGGGTATTGAATTTGTACCAGAACCATTATCAATAATATGGGAGCATGGACTGCAAGAAACGACGGGTACTATAGTTAATTGGCGATCATCTTTAGATTGGATTCAGCCACTCAAAGAAACCGGCTTGGTGACACCATGCGCTTATGCGGCTTTTTTGATGACGACTCTAGGTGCAGCGGCTGCTAAAGCCGGGGATTGGCGGGCATTCTGGCTATTGTTATCGAAAGCTGTAAAACAGGGTAAACCCAAGCCGATTTATTTTCCATTATATTTTGGGATGTGGTTGTTCCCACCAAAAATGCGGCGTTGGTTACGGGCAATTTTTACACGTCAACGTCATTGATTTGAAAATGAGTTAAAGTAGAAAAAGTTTATATAATGTCAACAGCAAAATTACCCAATTTTATTATTGCAGGTGCTCCAAAAGCTGGCACTTCAGCAATTTTTCAATACCTTAGCGAGCATCCTGAAGTCTGCGGTTCTTCCATTAAGGAAACACGATTTTTTATTCGTGAATATAGCGGAAAGCGTGAAACAGACATAATGGCATATAGCCGTTATTTTGCACGTTGCCAAAATTCAAATAATCAAATTCTAATGGAAGCCTCTCCGGGTTACTTAGTAAATGGACGTAAAATTGCTGAACGAATAAAGACTTTGCTAGGTGATTGTAAGCTACTCTTTGTTTTGAGAGATCCCGTTGACCGGATTTATTCATATTACCATTTTCGTCTAGCTAATGGTGTGTTACCAAAAGGACTTAAATTTGAAGAGTATCTGGAATTTTGTCAACGTTATAATGAAACCGGTCAATTGGTTTTTGAAGGCTACGATTTCCAAGGGACACACTTGTTGGGTGCTTTACGTATGGGCAATTATGCTCACTACCTGAGCCAGTATTTTGACGTTTTGGGAGAGCAAAATATTAAAATTTTGTTTTTTGAAGATTTTAAAAAAGATAATCGTCATTTTTTGCAACACCTTTGTCAATATCTTGGTATAGAGCCAACATTTTATGATAGCTATCAATTTGATACGGTCAATGTGACAAAATATGCTAAATATCAATCTTTGCATCGTTTTGCTTTGTATATTAACAAGACATTAGAAAACTACTTAAGACACCGCCCTAAATTAAAAAAGCCGATAAGACAGTTATATCAGCGTCTTAATTTTCGGCGGCAACAAGGTTATTCAAAAATGTCTCCTGATACACGTCGATGGTTGCAAAACTATTATGCGGAAAGCAAAACACATTTGCAGGAATTGGTGGGGCATGACATACCATGGGAATGCTAAATCCGCAAAAACAATCCTATTTTTTAAAGAAATAGGATTTTTTAATAATAGCATCAATTGTAGCCTAATTGCCGATTAAGTGTTCCACCATGCCGCATAAAGTAAGCAAGTTCATCACCCGTTAAATCCAGTTTCCATCGTTCATCAAGTTGAATACCTCGGCTATTGCGATTCATTTTTGCATTATAATTACCGCCAACGATATGACGTGAACCAGCGGCTAAGTCAAGCATCTGTTTTTCAAAATGGATTTCCAAGAATTGACATAGTCTTCTCAAAGTGGTTTCTGGTTGAGAAGCTAAATCTTCATATTTCAGCATATATATATGATCCGGGTGAATGTATCTACGCAATAGAGGTAATGCGTGAAGATAATAATGCCTCCATTTACCAACACTCAATTGACGGCTTATTCCTTTGGAACGACGAGATAAATAGACACCACGACCATCACGAGTCAGTAATATAATCCTCATTGATGAGCCACATTTTTCATAGAGAGAGAGTGCTTGATAAGCCTGTTTGGAGGAATCGACGACTATTTGGCTATTCCATTCCTCTCGCACAATGTCGTATAAATATAATGTGTTAGAGATGCCTTGACGAAGTTTCGCCGGAATAGGGGTATGTCTTGCTACTGGCGTAGGCATATAAAAACGCATACGCATCCATAATGATCGTAGTTTCCTAATTAATAGATATTGCGGTGTCTGTTGTTGGAAATCCACAACACGTCGCGCCTTTGTATCCCACTGGGGTAAGGCATAAGGTTGTTGGCGCAGTTCTATAGATTTTTCATGATACACACGATCAATTACCTTTGCCCATTCAGAGCATTCCTTGACCAGTGTGCCACAACTGCATAATTCATCCAGTGCAATATCTTTTCCTAGGAAACTAAATTCCCCCAATGACGCAAGTTGGGAATGGCCTCCTAATAACATATCGCAGAAGGTAGAGCCTGATCGCGCTGCGGAACAAATGTAACAATAGCGAACTTCACTCATAATTATTTTCCAGTATTTTCTCTGCCTGTTTTAACCAACTCTCAGCATCGCCTCCTAACATATTGCTAACTTGTTTAATTTGTTCATAGTATTTTTCGGCCAAATCGAACTTTAGCTTTTCGGGAATTTCTTTATCAGGCGACGTATTGATTCTATTATAGATTTTATCAGTGAATTTAACGGTATCAACTCCGATAAATTCAAAAATATTTCGTAATAAATTTTCCGGAGAACGCGAAATCTCATCATAAAAACCAATAAATATCTGTTCTTTAGAAAAGCATGTACGCCAAATATTAATGGTACGGATATAGTCACCACGCAATACTTGGTTTGGATCATCAACAAATTTCTTCATTTCAACTAAAGAAATTCCCTTAAAAATACCTCTTGACGATGCATAACGAATTTGAGACCATGCTCGATCAATTGGATTTCTTATAATAAATATGATCTTCAAATTCGGCATCAAACATTTGATCTGTTCTACATCCTTATAATCAAGAATGGAATAAGATGGTGTAATTTCTCCTTTTACTTTACCCATTCCCTCTCGGAACAATGAGAGATACCAATCATCATCGTATGTACCTAAATAGTAACGCAGAGTCCAACGAATCCCTTTCCATTTATAATGATAACCACTTGATATTAAGTCATGTAAAAATTTTTTCCTATAGGCTACATTGTGAGCTTCTCTCCCCAATAAACGGGATAAAAAATGTTTGGAGGCCAGATGACTCGGTGATGGGTAAATCCGAGATCTGTCAAAATAGTGAATTTCTTTTTTAGGAGGCATCCAGATATCGGGATGCTCTTTTAGGTTCCTCCAGAGCCAAGTACTGCCAGATCGGTTTGCACCTATTCCTAAAAAGTCTGGTATAATGTCAAAACGTTTCATAAGAACCCCTTATTTTTTAATGAGATGAATATACTATCAATTAACAAATTCTACTGGAGAAAGGGAGGTAGTGAGGCAGTATTTTTTGGCGAGAAAGAATTACTCGAAAAATACGGTCACACGGTCGTACCGTTTTCAATGAAACACCCAAATAATCTCTCATCATCGTTTTCAAAGTATTTTGTAAACGAAGTCGATTATAATGCGGCCGGATTGATAAATAAAATTAATAATGGCAGTAAAATAATATTTTCTTTTGAAGCCAGACGTAAAATGGAGTGGTTACTTCAAAATTACCAGCCTGATGTGGCTCATTTCCATATTTTTCAGCACCAAATCTCACCTTCCGTATTGGAGCCGCTAAAAAAGCGCGGTATTCCAATAATTTTTACTCTTCACGATCTTAAACCGATTTGTCCTGTCTATACACACTATTTGCGTGGCGGAATATGTGAAAAATGTCAAGGCCGAAAGTTTTATCATTGTACACTTAATAAGTGTACAATGAATTCTCGATTTAAAAGCCTTATAAATACAGTTGAAATGTATTTACATTATCTTTTGGGGTACTATCAAAATGTAGATAAATATATTGCTGTCAGCCAGTTTTATAAACAACAAATGGTAGAAAATGGCTTTGCATCAGAAAAAATTGTTTATCTACCTAATTTTATTAACGTAGAGCAATATCCATTAAGCAATGAAGATGATGGATATGTACTTTACTTTGGTCGGTTATCCGAAGAAAAAGGCATAGAGATACTTCTAAATGCAGCCAAACATTGTCCCCAAGTAAAATTTGTTATTGTAGGTACTGGACCTCAAGAAGAAGAGTTAAAAAAGGCAGCTCAGTTTCTTAAGAATGTGTCTTTTACTGGATTTAAGTCAGGCTCGGAGTTAATCAAGTTAATTGCCCATTCAGCATTTACTGTTATTCCTTCCCAATGGTATGAAAATTGTCCAATGGCTATTTTGGAATCTTTTGCGTGTGGAAAGCCGGTACTTGGGGCACGCATCGGCGGCATACCGGAACTCATAGACGAACCGGAGGACGGATTCTGTTTTGAACCGAAAAATCGGTCCGATTTGATTGAAAAAATCAACATACTTTACAGTCTTGGTAAGAAAAAAAGATTAGAAATGGGTCAACATGGGAGAGCAAAAATAAAACAAAATTTTTCGCCGATCTTACATTATGAAAAACTGCTTGATATCTATAAACTTTTTCCTGGACTGATAGCTTTTACTTGATCTTTTTGAGTCAGTGTTTCCATTTTATTTTGCGTCGTGATGAATGCGGATATAAGATTTGTTATGGGCTAATGCTTGTAGTTCTTTTTTTAAGCCATTGTAAAAATAATGTTTTACCGCTCCCTTGCGGACCAACGAGTACGGTGAGATCGCCTAATTTTATTGTTCCTTCAGCTATTTATCCCAAGCATTTTACTTCGATTTTGTCATTAATTTGCATCAAAAATCCAAATGTGATTGTGTATAAGTACTGAACATGAATTATCGGAGATATTGGAGTCCAAAGCTTTAGCTTTGGACGTGGGTATCCAAAGCTAAAGCTTTGGACTCCAAAATACATAAAAATTCATGGTTCGGTACTTAGTTTAGGTTAAAGCTAGAAATCCGATTTTTTGAAAAAATCGGATTTCTTTTATATCCCCGTCCGACACCAAGGCATATTATTCTTTTTGAAGTTCCTGAATTGCTATGGTTTTTGTTTCTGTAGAAATGACGGACTCATAACCCATACATTTCTTACAAACCGGATGCATTTTGTCCAGTTCTGAAAAGCCCTGTCGCAATACCCGATATTTTTCTGAGTACCAAACTTCTTTGCTATTTTCCTGAATAACGTTTCCAATATTAAAAAGTTGGTTCCCCCGCCTGCAACAAGGATATACTCTACCATCCCACTGGATAATCATCGTATGCCACAGCCAAAAACACCCTTTTCGTTTTTTGAGTAAACTAGCTTGATAAGCTTTTTTGGCTTTTTTAGCTTTAGGATCAGTGCGACTATCTGGTGCGAGCTCGTAATTATCAAAGCCTAATTCTCTGTATTTTTGTCGTACCACTTCGACTTCATGTTTATTATGATTGAATACGACAAACTTCCAGATAATTTTAGGCCGCTTTAACCCAAACCTTCGTTTGGCCTCCGAAAGTGCTTTCACGTTTTGAAGAACCCGTGAAAAATTGCCTCCCACTCTATATTCTTGGTACGTTTCTTCCGAAGCCCCATCTAAAGACACAAAAAGAGTATCCAATCCAGATTTAACGAGTTTCTCTATTGAGGTTTCATCCAACTTCATAGAGAGATTTGTTGGAAAGCTCACGGCAATATGCTTGGAGTGAGCATACTCTATTAATGACGCAATGTTTTTATGAAGCAAAGGTTCGCCATGATTACTTAAACTAATTCCAAGTAAAGTGTGACTAAGAGGTTCTACAATTCGTTTAAAATCATCTAGACTTATTTGCATACTACTCCGGAACTGTTTTTTGTAATACATTGAACTTTGCTTACAACCCGGACATTTTAGCTGGCATAGGGGGGTTGGCTCTATTTTTATATAAACCGGCAAAGAGCGTGGTGAAGAAACCTTAAATTTCAGTTCAATGACGTTTAAGATAAGGTTTACAATTTTACGGAAAGTCAAGTATGGCAAAAAGTGTTGAGAATGCCGAATAAAATATTCGCCACGCTTGGTTTGTTTCATTAATCTCATTGCTCTCTTTCTCATCAAACGTTACGCAGCAGGTTGCAAACCTGCTCCGGCAAAAAAGACATAGATACTGTGCTGGAAAAGACATAGATACTGTGCTGGACGGGGTTTGCAACCCCGTCCGTAACGTTTCATCCAGCATATTATTTCGCTTACCTCTGGCTCATTTGACTGATAAAACTTTTAATTTTCGTTTGCTCCGCTTTACCTGAAAACAGTATATATATAGGTGAAGGAGAAACGGTCAAAAATTGTTCTTCTGAGCATAAATCAATAGACTCACCGAACATTGAAGTGGCCTTTAGAGATAAAAAGTCTCTTTGACAAGGGATTTTATACTTCAACCCTTGGAGTTCTTCTGGTTCACTTTGACCAAAACGCCATAGAATCATCACATGAGAATTTTCATTGCCAAAAACCTCATAGCGAAAATAATCATTAACCCCTCCAACGACATGCGTTTTAAAACTTAAACGCCTGATTAATTCCCGTTGAGCAACTAGAGCCGGTCTTGGCATCCCGTTGACTTCAAACAGGGTATGACTTATGTCGGCCCTTGGTAAATAACGATCATGCCAATTATCAGACCATACTTTATTATGTAAGAAGAACCTTTTTACCCCGGCTGCCCGTAATATAATCTGAGATCTAACCAGCCAACGTGCTTGGGTGAGTGGTGACGTTGCACGGTGACTTTTAATATAACTGTCAACTTGATGTTGGCTTAGCCAAGTAGGACTGCGAATTCCCTTTTCTGTACACCAAAACTCTCCTTTGTATTGATGCTTTTCAGCCAATTTTTGTAATCCAATGGCCCATTTATCCTGACCCATCCCATACCCAGTTTCAGGGAGTTCTTTTTTATGTAAAGTTCGATCATAGCAATGAAACGATACCACATCGGCATAATTTAATGCTCCCAGTTCAAATGCGTCATTAAACCAGTAGTAGGGCTGACCTTTTCGTAGAGAAGCCCGATAAGGAGGACTTGCAAAGGCAACCATCTTGCTGTTTGGATTAATTTTATTAATTATCTGGTAAGCCGTTTTTAATAAGGGGACATATTCGGAGTAACTCATATAACGATTGGGTTCATTAAACAGCTCATAATCAATGAAATCATATTTTTTTGCAATTGTCTCGACATAGCTTAGAAAAGCTTCCTTTTTTATTACCCGCGCAAAATTGCCTCCTTGTCCACCACGGGTATTCTTATCACTTGCAGCCCAAAGCGGAATATCCCCGTAACGCTTCTTCCCCCAATACCCTCTCTTTTCATAGTTTGGCTTTTTTTGTGGATGTCCGCCTGGCAGTAAGACTAGATAAGCCCCTCCTCTGTCTACAAAAGCTTTGATTTCGTTCATTTCTTGTTCATGGGGCCAATGCCATATTTCTTTTTGAGGATTAATGATATGCCACTTCAAGAGACGCGGATCCCTAATTGAACCAAAACCGATTTTTTCTGTTAATGGCGTAAGTTTGTGATGCGCTCCAAAAAAGACATCCAGCTTGCCCCGGTGAGGTACAATGCCGGCAACAATGGTTTCAGTATTTGTCACATCAAGAGACCTACCGGTTGCGCTGTCATTCACTTCTAATGTTATTTTCCATATTCCCATACTGTTCAGTGGAAATACGAGACGGATAGGTATAATTGAACCTTTAGTTAGGGTTAGGTTTTTTAAGACTTTGATTTCTTTTTTCCAACCCTCTGGATGTTCGGCAAAAATTTTTACCGTTACTTGACGAGATTTCCATGAAAATTGGCCTAAATGAAGCGATAGAGGAACTTCAAAAGTCCTTTCATCATTTTCAAGTAAGTACAATCCGGGCATCCAAGTTTGTGGTTGTAGTTCATGTTGCCATGATGCTAAAACCTTATTGGGCATTTGAAAAGATTGTGCCGATTGAAAGGAATCTGAGAGAGAAAGCGCATCAATCCAACAATGGGAACCACGCGGGAACTCAAAAATCGGAAAGTATCTATTCGATTTTTTTAATTCAAACTGATATGTCAAACGATGCCACTTGTTCCCCTTAATCCTACGCCACCGTTTTTTTACAACACCTGACTTAATGCCTTTTTTATCTCTCGATTCCGCGACATCCATCCGGAAAACTATCTTTTTTGCCTTGGTGGTACACTTCACCGAAAACCCCAACCAGTATTGTCCTTTTTCAAGTTGAATTCCACTACCTATTAGAAAAGTATCACGGTATTGTGGAGAAGTCACGAAAAGTGAATTAACACCATGAAACGCTTCGTCCAATGTTAATTTACCCGATACAGGGTGCTGTACTCGATACGGGTAATAATCATTACTCCAGTAGCCGGTTTTCACACCACTATGCACGTACCAAACGCTCATCCCGGTCTCAAAACTGGGATCACCGGGCATGAGATTGTCAGCCAATAAATTATTTGATACAAAAAACGGCATAAGAATGCCTAAGTAAGCAGCTAGGATTTTTAACATATTTTATTCACCTCGTAAGGTTAGTCTTAGTCAACTTCAAAACAATACCTGGCAAGTTAAAAACCAAACATGCCAGGTCAAAGTAAAATTCAGGTTGACCTGCCAGGTTTGGTTTTAACCTGGCAGGTCTTGTTTTAACTTTAGACGTATTGATTCCGTTTAAGCAGCTCACCTTGAATATTTTCGATTCTTTCTATTTGTTCGCTCGTAAAAACATTTTTCCAGTTATTACGAACTGATTTCATGCGAATCGAAGATATTACCTTTGGAAGTGCTTGGGGTACTTCCAAATTCATAAACGAATATATTTTGAGTATTTCTGTCAATGGGTTCGTCACCAGTTCTTCATAACGAAGGTTGTATATTTTCTCAGCAGATATATTTTTAAAGTGGGTGGAAACTTGTTTTTCCGCCTCTACCCAAGTTCTTGCTGCCAATTCAATTTGAGTATTAATGTCTTGAGGATAATCACTGGGCCTTTTTCTGGACCACCAAAGTGTATGTGTGGGCCACCATGCAACATTTAAGAGTGAATTGGTCACGTCTCTTCCATCCCGTACAACATGAATATACTTAGCTTCAGGTGTTATTTGCGCCAATATGTCAAGACGACGATTATTAGCTGTACGTTTAGTCAAAAAAACATTTCCGCCAGCCATTTTCATATATTTTTTTATGATTTCTCTGAATTTTTTTTGTGCGTTGTCAATCTCTTGTTTACTGTATTCATTACCATATAACTTCAACCCACAAAAATTATAAAAATTCTCTCCTTCTCTAGGCATAGGGATAAGTCTATCAATAAACGTCTGAGCTAAAAAATACGCATTACCATCATCCTCAAACCATTTGTTTCTCTTTAGAATTAAATTGTTTTTTAAAATTCTGTTTATAAGAGAAAAATAAGGAATACTAGGAAAAACGATATTATATCGGCTCAGATAGACTATATCTGGATGCAAACATAAAAGTTTATATAGCAGGGTTGTACCGGAGCGGCCTGCACCTACTATATGTACAATTTTCATAACATTTCCTTTAGTTTATAACCTGTGGCAAACTAAAAACCCATAAATTTTTTTAACCCCTTAGATTGAATCCGGGCTGATCGTCCCTTTTTTAAAATTCGCTTAAAAAGATTTCCTATCTTGTGATATTTAACCCTTTTAACCCTATGGTAGACGAGACACATTCTATCATAAAACTCTAGCCATCTGTGTAAAAATTGACTTATATTTCTGTCACCAACTTCATATAAAGTCTCATATCCCATTTTTTTCAGCCAAAACCCGGCAATGGATTCTAGCTTAAAAATTTGCTTTTCTGTAAAGTAGGTTCGCCATTTGCCAGAATTTTCTAAAATACTCCCCGATGCTGCATTGTCTCTTTTTCTGGTTCCATCACCAATATAAGGCATTGCAGATTTTAAAAGAACCTCAGAATACTCAATTCCAAGAAAGTTTGTTATCTCAGGCATTATCGTTTCAGGGTTTTTGGTCAACGTTTCATAACAAACTGCCATATAACGTCCTGAGTCTAGGGTTGCACCGTCAGCCCCCGCTTTTGCTACCAGTTTTTTCCATCTGTATATAGTGCGTACTGGACTTCGTGACCACCTCCGATGTAATGATCGAGCACAATCTCTACCATCGCGATAAAGATGAATAAACTTAGCGGTTGGAAAAGCCTTTGCTAATAAATCAATACGCATGGCATACATTGGGGTTCGGTCAATCCAATAACGATAATTTTTTCCTTTGCTATAATGGTGATATAAATGTTCGACTAACGAGGAAAAATCGTATTCTTTACTCTCATCCACTGTCATCTGTTTATAAGCATTACTATCTTCACGCCAAAAAACAAATGAACGAGCCATATCAACTAATAAACGATTTGCATTAGCAGGAATTTTCAAATCGCCATACTTTTCTTGGTTCTCATAAAAAAAAGGAATAACTTTGGTTTCTCCCTGAAACACAAAACATTCTGGATGACGAGATAAACAGTCAGCCAGCATGGTTGTCCCGGAACCATTCATTCCCACAATAAAAAGTGGGGTTCGCTTATCTGATGATTTTTTCATAACTTTTTCTGAATCGGTTATGGTAGTTGATTCCAGTTTAAAATTGTATATCCTCGTTCACGAATTTGACTGGAAAAAGCCAGTATATTTTCTGTTTCCTTACTACGCCATAATTCTTTAGTGCCCGGATGTACACCAACTTCTAATATGCCGGGAAGGGGCATCATTTTTATTAATGGGTTTACCCATTCTTCATTCTCTGGATCTATTGCCATAAAAACATTTTCCGTCGTTATAAACGTGTTCATAATTTTTTGGCGCGAAATCCAACTATACCAATATATAAAACCTCTTTTGGGCTTTTTTATAAATATATTTTGGACATTTCGCATTCTTTTAATACCATACCGTGGCAAGACTTTACGCAACGCCTTATAAAAAGGTCCGATTTGATGTAGATTTGTATGTGAATCTACATGGGACAATTTTAAACCGGCTTCTTTAAACACGTTAAGTTGAGCTTCTGTCTCATGAATAATTTGCTCTACAGATATACGACCCAACATTCCGTTAATACGGTTTTTTCTGGTAGCCCGAAAAACACCATTTGTATCAACTAGATGAGGAATAGATGCTGGAACTGAAAGAGCGGTTTCAAAACAAACCCCGGCATAGGTAAGATGTGCCCCATAACTAAATTGAGGGTGACGTAAAGCAAACTCAATGGCACGATCTCTGCTTTGCGTAGTCGGCATGATAGAGGCACTGGTTAACGCACCTTTTTGAAAGCAATCTATCGTTGCTTCAACTGTATCATCATCCCAACCAAAATCATCAGCGTGGAGTATTATTTTCATAAAATCTCTTTCCTAAATAGCTAGGTAGGGTGGGCAACGTGTTTTTGTTGCCCACTAATGACTGACTTATGGTTGAGTAACTTTTAACACTCTGTTAACGGAAATATCGTGTATTTCTTGTATCAATCCGTTTGGCCAAACAATTTCAAGTGTGGCGGTGGTGGCAGAACCCAGACCGAAATGTAAGGGCAGAGCACTTTGGGAATAAAGTGTTCCACCATCAGTTCCCGTATATTGTCGATATTGAGTACCAAAACTAGTGGTCAATTTTACCAGACTGCCAATACCTAAGCGGTTGGAAGAAGTTCCCTCAAGTTTTACTTTAAGAAAATTATTAGAATTTCCTTCATTGTGATAAAGCTCGGTAGAGCTTTTTACATCATGCCAACCTCTTTTTAAGACAATATCCAAAAAGCCGTCGTTGTCATAATCTCCCAAAGCAGCACCTAAATATTGGTACTCGTCATCACCATAGCCTTGGATACCAGCTTGGGTGGCAATATCGACAAAAGTACCATCGCCTTGATTAAGATAAAGGAAATTTTTATTATGTGTGCCGAATTTTTGGCCTAAATTCGTGACAAATAAGTCCAACCAACCGTCATTATTGATATCTCCCCAAGCCGCTGCCCAAGTGCTATGGTTGCCAGCATTAACTCCAGCAGAATCAGTGACATCGGTAAAACTACCGTCGCCATTATTTAAATAGAGGAAATTGCTTAGTTTTTTGATTTTTTCAGAAGCAACAGAATGGGAGCCTATCGCAATATACAAATCAATATAACCATCATTATTAAAATCGCCCCAAGCAATTCCCCTTCCGTACTTCTTAGGGGCAATGTTTGCAGCATTAGTTACATCGGTAAACATACCGTTTTCTTCCTGACGCAGTAGCATAGCGGTAAAATCATCATCTTCGGTAAGGAATATGTCTAACTTGCCGTCATTATTGTAATCCACAATGGAACAAATTCTCCCCAATACGTCAGCCAACCCCACCTCTGCCGCGATGTCGGTAAAAGAGCTACCATTGTTTAGATACAGGTGGTTTTCAGTTAGTTTATTTTTGACCAAAAGATCAAGGCTACCATCATTGTTGTAATCGAACCAACAACCACTACGCCCTCTTCCGATAGCATTTTCTACTCCCATTTCAGTTGCTATATTGTTGAAAGTGCCATCTCCGTTTCCCCGGTAAAGTAAATCTTTTTTAGTAAAGCCGGGTTGTCCTTTTTTTGAACCAAGCGTGATATACAAATCCAAATTGCCGTCATTGTCAAAGTCAGTGAAACTAAAACCATGCCGATCATGATGTTCCTCTGGAAACTCTGGAAAAAAAGTATTGGTTGCCTCTTGACTAACAAAAGTACCATTTCCTTGATTTCGATAAATCTCAGGGGTACCCATATGTGCCGGTACAATCAGATCAAGAAAGTCATCATTATTGATATCGCCCCAAATAGGATTGCCCCATGCCCTGCTTTTTTTCTGGCTTATTCCGACCGATTCGGAGACTTGGCTGAAGTGGGGAATTTCCAAATCAGACTAATTGCCTACAATAAAGCATTGTATCTCACTATAAACGATATTTCCATTATCCTCTTTTGCGACAATACGCCAATAGACGGTAAGTCCATCATTTCTCATCCATTCGGCAAAAACCTTCCAGATATCACTAGGAGGCTGGAATTGTGTCAATTTGTCCCAATTTTGGTATGGAATCGTATAAATTTGCGAAATTTGCGTTGGTGTTGTGTCTTTTATAGTGTGGGCAAACTGAAATTGGAACAAGGGGCAATTCCCCGACCATTTAAATAACGGAGGCTCATCAGGTATTAGTACTGCACAGTTGGTAGGAACCACCGAAGTGTTCTCCTTATATGGACTGTCCAAAATAATATGCTCACAATTTGCGTAAATAATTGTCAAGCTAGCCGTGCTGGGTGTGCCTAATACAGCACCACCAGTGACATTGCCCAAGCTCAGTATCACTGTTTCATCTTCTTCCATTTCGTTATCGTCAATGATATCTACCGTGAAAGTCTTTGGATCGGCATCGCCATCAGCCCAATTCAATGTCCCTGAGACACTTGTGTAGTCGCTGCCAGCAGTCGCGGTTCCGTCACTGCTGGAATAGTCAACCGATACCGCGTCTGTATTATTCCCTTCGCGGGTGACTGTGATGGCGATGACACCGCCAACCTCGTTGACACTATAATTAGCGGCTGAAAATTGTAAATGGCCGACAACCGAGCTATCAACGAAGACGTAGGTCGAACCAGAATTCTTACCATTGTCATCATCAGAACGAGCATTAATCAAAGCACGATTACCATAAAGAGAAACTGAATGGCCAAAATCATCACGTACAGCTCCATCACTTGCCAAGAGCTTTTGCTTTTCAACCCATTGTCCGTCAACCAATTCAAACATATATGCCGAACCCGAATCATCTCCATTGTCATCGTCAAAACGCGCACCAATCAAGGCACTATCACCATAAAGAGAGACTAAATGGCCAAACCAATCACCTGATGCCCCATCACTTGCCAACAGCTTTTGCTTTTCAACCCATTGTCCGCCAACCAATTCAAATATGTATGCTGAACCCGAATCATCTCCATTGTCATCGTCAAAACGCGCACCAATCAAGGCACGATCACCATAAAGAGAAACTGAACGGCCAAAATGATCACCTATAGTTCCATCACTTGCCAACAGCTTTTGCTTTTCAACCCATTGCCCGTCAATCAATTCAAAAATATATGCTGAACCAGATTGATCTCCATTGCCACGCGCACCAATCAAGGCACGATCACCATAAAGAGAAACTGTTCGGCCCAAAAAATCACCTTTAGCCCCATCACTTGCCAAGAGCTTTTGCTCTTCAACCCATTGCCCGCCAATCAATTCAAAAACATAAGCAGATCCAGAGTGATTTCCATTATCATCGTCCCGAGGTGTACCAATCAAGGCACGTTCACCATAAAGAGAAACGAAATGGCCAAAATAACTACCTTCAACCCCATCACTTGCCAAAAGCTTTTGTTGCTGAACCCATTGCCCGTCAATCAATTCAAAAATATATACCGAACCTGAATCATTTCCATTGTCATCGTCATGATACGCTCCAATCAAGGCACGATCACCATAAAGAGAAACCGACTCGCCAAAATGATCACCTGCTGCCCCATCACTTGCCAAGAGCTTTTGTTTTTCAAACCATTGCCCGCCAATCAATTCAAAAACATAAGCCGAACCCGAATCAGTTCCATTGTCATCGTCATAATGTGCACCAATCAAGGCATGGTCGCCATAAAGAGAAACTGAATGACCAAACTTATCATCTGAATCTCCATCACTTGCCAAGATTTTTTGTTCTTCAAATTCTATTTCACCGTATGAATTTATGAACGATAAAATTAACACTGACATCAATGAGAAAATACAAATCTTTTTCATCTGTTTCTCCTAAATGTTAAATTATAGCACCGTGGAAGTCTGACTCGACAATTCTAAAATAATTATTTCTGAGTTATTAGTTGAAAGATTTTGAGGCTTCTTCCAATCCCCATGTTTTTAAATAACTCAAATTCAGTTTTAGAAATTGGTTTTATTACCACTAACATAACCAAGTAAGTCATGATACCAATGACACATGCAATATAGAAGTTGTTAATAAACAGACTGGTTGCTGCTGATATAAATATTGCTATTGCCAGCCTAATCAAGGTGGTATATGCAACACCCAGATGAGGGAGATACTGACGTAAAATGATAAACCTTAATATATTTTGTAAATACACCATAAATAACAATGTTATAATAACACTTAGCAAACCAAACTGAGACGTAAGATAAACCACAGGAGCAGTAATTGACATGATAATGGAGGTGTAGAACAACCACTTAGTCTTGTCAAATATCATCATTAACATTTCAAGAACGGAACCTTGGCTTTTGGCACCCAATATTATAATAAATAGCATCAAAAACCACCCCGCATCAAGATATTTTCCGCCACTTAAAAGTTCGATCAGTTTATCACCCTGACTAACAGCAAGTGTTATTCCTATACCCACAGGGATTAAATTAAGGAGCATAAGTAAATTTGCTACGCGCTGTACTTTTTCTGAATTACCGGTTTTTTTGTACCTAGAAACCAACATTGGCATAATCAAATTGCGAAACATCACAGATGGCATTTTTTTACGTAAAGACTTATTAACTAATTGCTGAATAAAAACAAACAGTCCTGCTTCCATCACGCCTAAAGTAGAAGCAATAATCAAAGTTACGCTTCCCATAGTACCAAATGAACGTAGTAAATTTACTCCGCTTATGTCTCTCATAAATAACCAAACTTGACCAAATTGAAAAGATTGCTTTTCTCCCAGTTCCCGGTTTTTTGTCCAGATATAACAACGATAGCTAGTTAACAAAACCAGAATGAAAAAAACCAAAACATCAATCAGCAACGCATCTGTTAAGGTAAACTCTCCAGTGGAATAATAAAAAAGGGCAATAATAATGAGTCCAACACGAAGTAATGGCCCCAAAGCTCTCAACAGTTGTGCTTCCTTTTGTTCCATTTGTGCTTCTAAAATTGTAGCACTAAATCGAAACACAAAAATCAAAAAAATTAATAAAATACCTAAGTACAGAGCGTTATGGTAATTATGACTAATATTGAGCCATAAAGCGAGTGAGGTAACATTAAAAAACAATATCGTACTTATAATCACTAAGCTAAACACTCTAAGTGAAAATAAAGTTATTATGAATCTTTGAAAATCCGGTTTTTTACCATTCGTAATTATCTCCGGAATAAATCTGAGAGGGGCTTGCATGAGACCAAAAGAAGAGGCAACAAACAAAAACTCTACCATACCATAAATGGTCACGTAGATCCCATACGCTTCTAAATTGAGTACTCGTACAAGCAATAGCAGTAAGACGAGAGAGGCGCCTGATTGCACCATCTTACCCACTAAAAAATGATATACTGCTTTTTTAAAGCGATGTTTGCTATAAATCACGGCTTCTATATCTCAAAATAATAGGATAACTCATAAAAGCTGCAAAAAGCACTTGATGACTTATAGTATGATGAAAAGAAGACTTGGCAAACATATTAATAAGAAAAATAATTGTACCCACTTTTAAACCATTTATTTGATATAAAATACTTGCTGGTGCAGTGTACTCTATTCTTTTGATTAATATCCATACACTACTAAACCAGCCAATGAATAGTAAAACACCGACTATACCCAATTCCCATAAGATGATAGAAGCTGAGGTGTAGTCAATTCCATAATTTGGATAACGTTTTGATAGAGAACCGGCTGCTTCAGCAGCCAATCCGTCACCTGTTTTTTCGGTAGAAGTCGCACCTATTCCATGCCCCAGTAAGGTATTTGCCCAACTGAAGTGACGTTGTTCACTGGCCCAAAAGATTAAAACTGTAGTACGATTGAGTTCCCTATCCTTACTACTAAGATCACCAAAGTTTTTAGCGACAAAGTTGGCAAAATGTCCTTGTGTTGTCACATTCATATTTGCGGGTTTAGTCAGAAAAAATAGGTAAACTAGACTCCCTATAAGCAAAAACATAAGTATTGTGTTGATAAAAAATTTGGATGGATTTTGTATAATGTCTTTTCCATAGACTACAACAAACATAACCATAAGATAGACAACCACAATCCTCGTTTCACCTAAAAATAGAGGCAGAACTATAAGCGCTAAAAGAAATATATATTTCGCAGATTTAATCTGTGTGTTTTTTAAAGATAATAACATTGAAAGAGCAATAATCAAGAATACTGCTAATGTACCATTGGCTCCACCCCCAAACATCTTGCCACCAAAAGTACCCACGATTATGTCTACCGGTGTTAGATTGATCTCACCAGCCATTTCAACAGTTTCTCTCAAAGGCACGAGAACAATGTATTGATGTAAACAAAATGGTAGTTGAAAAAATACCAGCAAATAGACGAATTTCTTAATCCTTTCGATATCTGAAGAACTGAAATGAATCACATACGCTGCCAAAAATAGTCCCCAAGCACTGAAAGATCGTTTCAGATCAAATAGGATAGCTAAAGTCCCCATACCATTTATTAAAGCCGTTACTATTCCATAAGCAAACAAAATTAAAGGCCAAACTAATACTGGAGGAAAACGCCTTTTATGAATAAGCAGTATTATAGAAAAACCAAACAGGTAAAAACCGCTGATGTTTACCAACCAGCTAAGCTTACTAAGTGCCGGCATATATATTTTAAAAATACCAACCACCATCAACCCACCTACAACCATTACCAAAATATGGATTTTAGGATGCAGGAAAAAATAAATCATATCAGCCAGTATTGAACTGTTCTGGCGTGTATTGGCGGATGATACAATGTGCAAACTCATTTCTCCCCAATTATGTCAATTCCAACGTGTCCACGGCAATACCTTTCGTTCTAACAATTGTTTCAAATGATTAACATCTTGTTGCAAATATTCAATCAACATTTGTTCAGTTTCCGCTTTCATGGCTGGAATAACAGTAGAAGGCTTTTGTCTATTAACTGAGTGAATCAATTTCATTAACCCCGTTGCTCTAACACAAGTTATTATCCAACCAAGTCTAACTTTTCTTAGATAGTTACTTCCCCATATCGTCGTTTTATTTAACCATCGTAATTTGGGGATGTAGCTTTTATTAACTTCTTTATCTAAAGAGGGAATATGGCTTTTATCTATCCCTAAAAATTTGTATAGGCGTGTAACTTGAGCCATAGAACTATTTTTAATCTCTTCCTGAAACAGAACCAAGATATTATCCTTTGGAAAGTATTGGTACCATAGTTCAAGATGTTTGGCATATAAGGATTGTTCCAAATACATGGGATTATTTTTTAATCCGTTTTCAAATGAAAGCTCATCACTTTTAAAACGATCCACACGAATCTCATGGAGATGGTTTGAATAAGCTCTGGCAATGGGCTCGCGTAATGTGATAATCAGTTTTATTTTTGGATTATAACGATATATTCGCTCCGGTGCTTGAGGGTGATATAAATAGGAGGGCGAAATTTCTCCTATTGCTTTTACAATAGTATTTTTATCAGATTGAAACTGATTTTCATACCATTGTATCCCATGATCGTAGTAATATGAAAAAAAGTCTATCTCCTTTTTCTTGCTGACTACTACCTCAGGATGATCCTTCAAGACTGAATAGATCCACGTTGAAGCACATTTTTGCGCTCCAATACCGATAAAAGTAGGTTTCATAATGTATCTCTCAAATCACCTTGAGTCGGATCTTGCCCTACATCATATTTGGGAAATACATCCGTGCAAATAGGCTGCCCTATCAGGCTATTCAGTTTATTCTTAATAACCCATTTAGTCGGATATTTTATATACTTTTTCATCACCGGCGCAGCCGTACCTACCATCCAACAATTTTTAGGGCATTTCCTGACTTTATTTCTAACTTTTTGGGCTTGTGTACTAAACCATAAATCTTCAAACCGTTCAAAATCATGTAAATTTCCCATGCTTTCTTTCCAGTAACGTTCTTCAAGTCCATTGCAAGGATAAATGTCACCATTAGGCTCTATAAAACAATTAACGGTTCCTGCTTCACAAGGGAGCATTCTGGGATTACCTTGAATGTAATTGATTAAGCCTAGATTAAAAAAGGCACGGTACCAACTTTTAGGCTTATTTTCTTTTAATAACCTTTTAATCAATTCATTGATATTTTTAATCACTGCATCTTTATTGGTAATGATATTGTCATCTTTATGAAAATAAAAAGAATTATGAAAAGCCGCCGTGGCAAATTCCATACCTAAGCTTTTTGATAATTCATATAAAGGCACTATATCGTATGAATTGTTATTCGAGATAGTTTGGCCAAAACCAATATCTTTTACTCCCATTTCTTTTAAAGTCAGCAGTGTTCTCAAGCCCCGGTCAAATCCACCCTGTCGCCCCCTTAGTTCATCATTCTTGATGGGCAAGCCCTCTATACTGACTCTAATGCCAATATTTGGAAACTTTTCGGCAAGTTTAATAATTCTATCAGTATGCCAACCTGAAGTAGATATGACAACTCGTTTCGACTTTTTGAACATCACTTCAATTATATCTTCAATATCTTTACGAACAAAGGGTTCTCCTCCGGTAATATTGGCAAATTTAAAACTTGGTAATTTTTCTAAATCTTTTGGCGTAATTTCTTTCTCTTTTTTAGTTGGATTTTGCCAAATGTCGCACATTTTGCAGCGCATTTGACAACGATAAGTCGTAATTACCGAAATATCGGTAGGCATTTGAATTTCATTACGCATTGTCATCCCCTTATCTAACTAATATCAAAGCAGATATGAACTAATAGCTTTTTTATATACTCTCATAGTTTGTTCAGCGATTTTGTCCCAGTTGTATTGATTTTTTACCTGATGACGAATAGTTATTTTCTCTTCTTCTATTATTTCCTTTTGTAAATGTAGCTTAAGTTGCCTACCTAGTTCTGCAACATTACCACATTTAAAATATTTTTCAGTAGAAAGATCAATCTCTTTGTTTGCCGGAATATCCGAAACTAGAACCGGTAGCCCATAGCTGAGTGCCTCAAGTAATACAATGGGTAAACCTTCATGATGTGAGGCAAGCACAAATAACCGAGCATAGGTATAGAATTGATGTAATCGTTCACCGGTAATATAACCGGTTAGAACAATACGTTCATTCTCCTTTGCTTTCAACTTTAAATTCTTACTATATTCATCTTCGTGATCAGCATCACCAGCTATCACCAGTTTATAGGGAGTATCCAGTGAACTAAACGCCTCAATTAAATCGTGTAGCCCCTTTTCTGGAACAAATCGGGCGACTGCCAGTATATAGCTTTTTGGTTCTATTTCAAGCTTATCCAAAAAATAGGTTCTAGTAGAAAGTGGTGGCAATCGTACACCATTAGGGATGACATAGCTTTTCCTGCCATATTGGTTGTGAATGAGATGAGCAATTTTGTGGGAAATAGCAATAATTTCATTAGCATATTGACATCCAAATTTTTCTCCCATACGCAATATAAATTTTGCCATATTTCCCCATTTTTGACGCTCATAATCAGAGCCATGGTGAGTCATCACAACTCGCAATCCTAACAACCGGGCAAAAGGCACCAGCAATGATGGCCCTATACCATGAATATGCACGATATCCGGTGAGTGAAAACGTGCTTTGATAATACCAATAAAAGTATGAATAATAGCTTCAAAATGTTTTGATTGGGAAAACGTAAAACAATCTAATAGTTTAACTCCCTTCCATTCATGGCTTTTTAATTTAATGTAATGTGCTCTTCTGCAAAGGAAAACTTCGTGGCCTTTTGCAACAACAAGTGGATACAATTGTTCACAATGTTTTTCTACACCACCCGGAATATCAGGGATTCCTCGGGTGCCGACTACAAATATTTTCATGCGAGAGTGTTTTTTCCTCCGGCCGCTCTTGTCTGTTTACCAAAGCGGGCGGCTAATTGCAAAACTAGCATAGTATATACAATCTGAAAAGCCCTTTTGGGTAATCCAAACACCAACTTTAATGCCGCTTTAATCCACCGTAGGGAATTTGCTTTACCACTAATAAGCGGATATTCTAATTTATGCAGCGTTTTATATGCAACCAGTTCAAATATTTCATTATCTTTTTTACTCAATTGATGCCGCCACTTTTCCCTTGAATCGTGCGAAATCGGTTGAAAAATAAGGGCAGAATGATGTGTACCAATATATTTCTCACTTGACTTCCAAAAATCAAGCATTGCTGGTTCATACTCAATATTTAGAAATTCACAGATGGTTTTTATTTCATGTTGCGGAGATAAAACCAGCGATTCGTACTTAAGCTCATGGAATACTCCAGATGGTAAAGTGTTTAACTGGTGACGGGCTTTATTAATTTTGTATGACCATTCAAGCGCAGCTACCGCAACATTTTCTCTACCTTTTTCTATCTTCTTCATGCTAAGGTAAACGTCCCTGCCATCCCGTATCACATGAATAAATTTTGCCTTTGGGAACAAGTGATGAAGCTCAGAAACCATGCGAAAAAAACTTGGCGTTTTATCACCCCAGAATGGTTTACCGTCACAGCTTGCAAATGTCTGATAAAGTTGTGACATAAGTTCTGGAAGTGTAATGGCCCCCTTTTGAATGAGAGTATCAAAAACATTTTCCGCATCCATTTTCCAAGTCTTAAACTGATCATTTACTTTGATATAATTAACATATACCTTTAATAATCTTGGGTCGATGGGCTGATTGAAACGACCACGCATGGCCCTAAATAAAGGCATCCAAAAAGTTCCCTCCTCAGGAATAGCAATTTTTGAGTGGTTATTTAAGATAAGACGGAGTAAAGTAGTGCCTGATCTTTGGGCACCTATAATAAAAAAGGGTTCCATAATTTATTTAGAGTTAATTACCGATACTTATATCCATATTTGTAGTAGTTGCTATAGCCATAACCAGAACGCGGTGATACATCATTAAAGATAACACCGGTAATTTTTGCGGAAGCTTGCTCAAATAGTTTCAAAGACAACTCGACTTCTTCAAGCATTTGTTGCTCCGCTCGTACCACCAGAAAGTTGGTGTCACCCGCCAAACGCCCAATAATGGTCGCATCAGTCATCCCAATGGTTGGCGGCGTATCAATGATGATTATATCAAATTGTTTGGACACTGTTTCCAGCAAATTTTGAAAACGCTCATGCATTAACAATTCTGAAGGATTAGGCGGGCGTGTACCCCCCGATAGAAAGCTGATACTGATCTCTTTATCCCCGGTATTATCGCTGATATGATGAATCGCTGCTTCCAATTCACATTTTCCACTGATGACTTCGGATAAGCCGGGTGAAATTTCCCGCCCCAAAAACTGATGCAAGTGCCCTTTTCGCATATCTCCATCAATCAAAAATACCCGTTTGTCGGTATTTGCCATAATATAAGCCAGATTAACACTGATAAAAGATTTGCCTATATTAGGTGTAGGACCAGTGATGGTGATAATTGGCCTCTGTGTTCCTATTAAAGCAAATTGTAAGTTGGTGCGTAGGCTACGCAAACCTTCTATCGCTAGTTCTCCGGGATCTTCGAGGGCCAATACTTGAGGTTTTGCAGCAACTTTTTTGCGGCGCTTTGCAAGTTTAACTTGTTTTTCTGAGTGCGGCACAATAGCATATACGGGTAAATTTAAGCGTTGTTCAATAATATCTGCCGAGTCAATCCCGACCTGCATCGCTTTACGTAATAATGCTATAAATACGCCAAAAAATAAACCCAATATTAAGGCAGCCCCTATAATTAAACGCTTTTTGGGCTTGATTTTTTCAGTCGGTATAATAGCTGGATCTACGATATAAACATTACCAGTAATACCGGCCTTTGCGATTTTAAATTCCTGAGCTTTATTGAGTAATAAAGAATACACTTCTCTGGCAATTTCCACATCGCGCATGACTTTGACCAAGTTCATTTCTGCCTTGGGCAACTGACTAATCCGTTTAGTAAACAGGGTTCGTTCATTTTTCAACTGGTTAAGTTGTTTTTCAAAAGCAATTAAATGAGGATTTTCGCGGGTATATTGACGCTTATACTGCACTTCTACCAGTTCCAGTGATGAAATTCGCTTTTCCAGCTCTGCTAATTGACTTAACAGGGTGCGGGTTTCTAATTCTACATTAACCGTGCCATATTTATTATAATGGGTACGCAACTTTGCTTCAGCAGCCTCTAAATTAGCTTTGATCGTAGGTAACTGGCTGTTGACAAAATCCAGCATATTTCCCACTTCTTGCAATTTGCGTTCAATATTTTGTTGTACATAAACTTGGGCTATAGTATTTAGAATTTGGGTAATTTTATCTGGCTCAGAACCTTCTAGACTCAGTTGTAATATGCCAGTTTTCATGCCTTTTTCACTGGCTTTTAATTGTTCCTGAAGTTTAAGTACTGTTAAAGAATGGGATTGCTTGGTGACGATAAATTCTGTACCCGGGCGTGCCTGTAATTCGGCAACCACTATTTCCACCAATACCTTTTTTTTAGTAGCCACAGCACGTTTGCCGACAGTGCCCTTTAGTAATAAATTATCCTCTGCATCATAAAGTTGATAGCGATTATTTTCACCAGCTATGAGTTTTAGTGCTTGGTTTTCATAATTTGGAGAAACAGTTAAACTGGCTATTTCGATCTTTTCCCCTCCCCAAGCAAACTGAGAGAGTTCCCACAATGGTTCCATGGGTTTGTCCGTATCATCACCGGCATATTTTTTATAGTAACGAACAAATGCTGCACCAATAATAGGAAAATAATGTGGTTTGGCACTGATATCTAATTTTAATTTTTCTACAACTTTACCAATAATCTGACGGGAACGGATAATTTCAAGTTCAGCTAAAGCTTCTTCATTTCCACCCAGTAACAGTTGGGAAATATCATCCAACCCACTGGCAGCACTTTTTTGGGGTTCCAGTTGTAACATGGCATCCGTTTGATACACTGGTGTGGCTACTAAAGTGTAAAAAACTGCAACACCCAGTACTAAAAGTATTATTAGCGTAATAAACCATTTTCTTTCTGCAATAGCAGCCCAATAAACACTAAAATCAATTTCTTCTTCGCGGCGTTTCAGCATAGGAACGGTAGCAGGATGTTCGGGTTTATTCATATTTTCTTGATCCAATCTTCAACGCCTTGTTCAATCTGTTTTAAACTTAATTCAAAAATTTGCCGAGATTGCCTGTAAGGATCGGGGACCTCAAACGGCCCCCATTTACCCAATAAATGTACTTTGCCACGAGCCATTAACCATATAGATTCTACAGCTTTAATTTGCCAAGTTTCCATGACTAATACTAAATCCGCCTCTTGAATCAAAGCCGGTGTGAGTTGACTGGCACGGTGGTTATAAATATCAATATCCCGTTCATTCATTAACTCTGTCACAAGTGGATCGGCGGGATAACCCACTAAAGCTGAAAGCCCCGCAGATATCACCGTAATAGATCGAGATTGTAGTTTGTGTGATAAAAGTGCTTCTGCCATTGGGCTACGGCAAATATTTCCAACACAAACGACTATAATTTTATTCATCTTATCTTATTAGATCGAAATTTTGTTGTTAAATATAGAACTATATGGAAATAGTTCTACAAATCCGAACACGGGAACGATCAACCCATTATCCCCTCGCCAGAGCTTAGGGTTACTTTGCTCGAATCCATTTTTTTTTATGTGGAAGGCTAACCACTTTCAAGCTGGGCTTGATTATACTTAACCTTTTTCAAAAAAGCAAAGTTTTTTTTCAAGTGATCGGATATCATAAAACTTATCAAGATGCTCAAGTCAATGCTTATGTCTATTGGTGTGCCACACTGCGGCTCAATATAGAAATTATTCTATATTGTTATCAAATATTGATATTTTTATCGACTATATTAAAATATCGTGTCGTGTTTCGGGAATGACGCATTAATTACCTAAACCAATAATTTTTTTATGAAAATAGTCCCTCATTCCAGAAACACCACTTTACTCGTCAAGATTCTCCCAACTTCTAATGGTGCGTGCCGGATACCAGAGTGCCTGCAAGGTAGGCAGTACTTGGTCAACAACCCTGCTCCAGCGCGTCAAGCCGGTGGGAGCGGCATACAATACGTCCCGTGGTTCCAATGGAAAGTTTGCTGCCAATAACATCGCCTCTGCGGAACTGGCATCCAAGTGATAAACTTCCGGTGTACCTTGGTAAGTCTTGGCATCACTATCGTATTTAAAGTCTTTATAGCGAAATATAAAAATTTTACCTGCATCCACTGACTCCAAATTCAGCCCTTCGACATCGCGATGTTCTATCATCTCTGCCATACTGAAGAAACGGGGTGGTAACAAAACACTAGCATTTTTATTGAACTCTCCCAGTGCATAAACCCTATTTAAACGGTTTTCAGGGACTTGCAGAACATCTCCCTGTTTTAATATGTAGTTTTGAGTCAAGTCCCCTTTTTCATAGATAGCTTCTATGTCGATATAATAAGTTTGCTTATCACGAGTTAGAAATACATTGCGGGTATCCGCATCTTTTGTAAATCCACCGGCAAGGGTGACAGCCTCAATCAGTTCCAATGGAACATCAGTGATTGCTATGGCTTTTGGGTTTTTGACTTCCCCAAGTACATAAACACGCTGACTACGATAGGCGGCTACACCCACATCCAATTGCGGATTTGGAATATATTTTGCTAATCTTTTAGTAAATATAGACCGTATTTCGGGTAGGGTCCTTCCGGCTACATGGACCGTACCTATCTGCGGGAAGAATAAATTGCCGTTGTTATCCACCAGATGGCCGGTTGATACCGCGACACGGTCTGTGTCTCCGCCGGGGCCAAGGCCAAAGGCGACTACCGGTTGAGGTGCAAGACCGGGGCGGCTACTTGTGGCAAGTACATTTAACTCTGGATGTCCCCATACAGTGATATTTAAAATATCATAATTACCAATACGGTACTCAAAACGTTCTTGAGCAGATTGGTTGTCGAGAAATAACTGATGGGCCCATAAGCGCTTTTTTTGCAGCCGGTTTTCATATTCCATCTTATGGCGTGCTGTCAATGCCGCTGTAATGGGGATTATTTTTATATCCCCTCCAAGCAGTTCAGCAGTGGTTTCTTCGCGATCAGGTACATCTAGCTTGTCTATATACAAGCCAGCTGCCATTGAGCACCCACCAAGAAAACTGCTCATTAACATAAACAAAAAAAAATTGTTTTTCATTATCTTTAGGACTTACCCAGGACTTACCGATACATTTTTATTAACAAATGTTACCATTAATTAACATGCCCCCAAGGGGAGGTATCTCTCAAAGCTTGAAAACATCTCAAGCACTTCGCTCTACACAAAAAAAATCTCACCTTGGTTCTCGGTTTATTGATTTTTTTTTGTCACTTTTATTAGAAGCGTATAATTTCACAATCAAAATTAGAAGTCAAGCGTTTTTTATTTTTGTACCAATTTAGACGCTTATGTTAATTGTGTCAATTACCACGCTCAAGCTCTCGTGTCAATTATATTGACCAAGCAATTATGGTCCTGGGGCCTTGGAAAATTATAACACTTAATCAAACAAACAAACAAGTAATATTACAGAATTTCTAATTGTCTCTCTTCAAGTAAGAAATTTATCGATCTGTGCGGTTAGAAATCCCCCGCAACTCCTGAAATTCGCAATTATGTACTAATTGTATGGTTTTTATGCCCTTGTACAAGCTTTAAAAAAAGGGGGCTTAATTTCTAACCGTACAGGTCGAAATTTTTTTAGAAATCCTATTTTTTAAAAAAATCCTGTCGTTAAAGATTTTGACTTATCCCTGCTAAAAAGTAATCCCATTCGTTAAGCATTTAGTGTAAACTGTCAACCAACATCAGCTTTACACGAGGAGAAAAAAAATCTGTACTCCAAAGTGACAGCGTCTTTTTTTCCCTGAGAAAAGGAGCAACATCTTTTTTCGCCATCTCCCAATTAATGCTTTTTATCTGGCTTTCAAGTTTCTTAATATACCATTTTGGTGTGTGTCACTTCAATCGTTTGTCCAGCACCTTGTTGTTCAAGTGCATTGCTCAGTAGTTGAAAATTGGGGATAACTTCTCTTTTGATATACCAAAGAAAATCTTTGAGATAAGGGCAAACCCGATAGGGTAGCCCCTACGTGAACCGTGATTTTTTGTAGGGGCAATGCCCTAGTGGTTGCCCTTAATTTAATGGCATTGCCCCCTTAGTACAACGGATTAGGGGAATAAACTGATTTATTCAAAGGGAATTTTGGGGCTAAAATATTCATTATTCAATCCGTTTATTCCCCTAATCCGTTGTACTAGATTTTTGAGTTGATAATGCTATGACTCATCATTTTTCCTCGTATTTTTTGGCTTGGAAGGATTTCTTTTTGCAAATGTTCTAAAAACTTTAAAATCATCAATCCTGAGCCTATTCAGATTTTCAGGCTCAATGCGAAGTCCATCCAATAAAAAATATATTCCCATCCATTCGATTTTTCTATCATATACATAATCAGCCAATGCTTCGCCCAAGGGTGTCTCAAAACTTCGACTCCGCCCTATCACACTGATGACGATTGTCACTCTTTCTGGAATCCAACCATGATACGATAGGGCACTTTCAAAAGAGATTGTCCGATTTGCGACAAAAAATTGGCTCAATTTGTTTGTGCGATATTTTTCGGCTAGAATGTACACGCCGCGACGAATTCTGATGAGTTCACCTTTAGCAAGGGCTTTATTGACGAGTCCATATCTTCGAGCGGGATTTTTTTTATTGGTATCGACTCAAAAAAAAGAATGATGATTAATCATAATGTTATGAACACTTTTTTTTGAGTCCAAAATTTTTCTCAATTTGGCATAAAACGAATATTTTTTTATATTATTGAATCCAAAAAAAGAATATGATAACCTACGCCCCAAACCTAGTACTTTGTCAAGCTTATATTAATGGGTTATTGGAGTACAAAGCTTTAGCTTTGTGCGTTGCTTGACAAAGCTAAAGCTTTGTACTCCAACCCAAAATTTAAAGTTTGACATATTAATGGGTTATTGGAGTACAAAGCTTTAGCTTTGTGCGTTGCTTGACAAAGCTAAAGCTTTGTACTCCAAC